>JANXZJ010000110.1 GCA_025355585.1 Mariniphaga sp.
CGGTGGTATTCTTTAATAATCAGAAAGTAACGGGTCTTTCGGAGTATACCTATGATGCGCTCTACCGTTTAGCGGCAGCTACAGGAAGGGAGAATGATACGGCACTGAATTTTAATAATAAAGACAACTGGAATGATGCCCTGTTTATGCACCAGTTCAATCCGGGTGATCCGATGGCAGTGCGCAATTATACGCAGAATTTTCAGTATGATGAAGTCGGGAATATCAAACAAATGAATCATCAGTCGGCGGGTAACAACTGGACCCGGAACTATGATTACGAAAAAGCCAGCAACCGTTTAAAGACGACGCAAATTGGCGCCGAAACTTACAGCTATATGCATCATCCAAAACATGGTTTTATAGCTGTGATGCCTCACCTCGATGAAATGGGGTGGAGTTTTAAAGAGGAGCTGGTAAAATCAATCAGGCAAAAAGTAAATCCAGGTAATGGTACTGCTGAAACGACATGGTACCAATACGATGCGAATGGGCAACGAATCCGCAAGATCACAGAGAATAGTGCCGGTGCCGAAGCAATACCAACTAAAAAGGAGGAGCGTATTTACATCTCGGGCTATGAAACCTACCGGACTTACCAGGCCAACCTGATCAATTTTGAACGGGAATCTTTGAGTTTGATTGACCAGGGAAATCGTTTTGTAATGGTGGAAACCGTCAGACAAAATACGAAGCCTGCGCCTGCTCCTTCGGAAACAGTCGGGGCACGGTTGGTCCGTTATCAATTGCACAACCATTTGGGCTCATCTTGTTTAGAGCTGGATGCTTTTGCCCAGGTGATTAGTTACGAAGAGTACCATCCTTTCGGGACCACGGCCTTTCAGGCTCAAAGTGCTACGATTAAAGCCGCAGCAAAACGTTACCGTTTCACAGGTATGGAGCGTGACGAAGAAACCGGACTCGAATACCACAGCGCGAGGTATTATCTACCTTGGCTGGCGCGGTGGGCGAGTACCGATCCGATAGGTATTAAGGATGGTACAAATGTCTATGCCTATGTGGTTAACAATCCTGTAATAAAAACAGATCTTACCGGTAAACAGGCGACCGCGGGTGGCAACACTACTCCCGTACCGACACCACAAACGGAAGATCCGCCTGATGAAGCACAACCTACTCCTCCGCCACAGGCTACTGCAGGAGGTCCGGGTCAGCCTGCAGGAAGGACGGGCTTAAGTGTTACTTTTCAAAGGCAAAGGTTATCCGCAGCGGGGGCACAAGGAGGTGGAACACAACTTGGTTATGCTTTCAATCGAGGTATTGCGCAATCAAAATCGTTAGGTGGAATAGAAATTACAGGGAACCTGACTTTAGCTGGTGATACTACGGGAACCGTAACCGGTGCTTCTCCTTCCGCGGGAGTACATGTATGGTATGGACCTGACGGAAGCCGTTTTATATTAGGTGGATATTTAGCATTGAACTATACCCTCGGTCAAAGCCCCCCCGATGCTTCCACGAATTTCGGAGGAGCGTTTACTGTTGCCCCTGAACTTCATCTTGGAGGTCCGGATGCAGACCATTCACCTGTAGTGATTGGTGGAAATGTAAACTTCGGATTTCAGCAATCTACGCAAGTTGCACAGACGGGCGATGGAGCGCCATCAACATATGTTCCAAATCCGGTCAATCTGACGGGATCACTGAATCTCACTTACAATCCCGTGTATTATTCCAACAGCAAAGTTCCAATAGTATCTATTTATGCAGAAGGAGCCGGTGGTGGAATTTTAAATGGAGATACAACCGGACGCACCCAATTTGGATCGGTGGGAGGCGGTGCAAGTGTAAATATCCTGGATGGAACACAAATTTACACATTTGGTGCAGCCACCGGATACCGCTGGCAGGGCGATACTGTTGGATCCGGAATGGTGCCTGCAGGCGGACCATTTGTATATGGAACTTTTGGTATATCCTGGTATTAAAACACCCTTAAATGATTGTTTGAAACGCATATGACTTTGTAATACTTCTAAAAACTTAAAAAATAGTAATATGGCAATGGAAACAAAATCACCCACTCCGAACATAGTTCTGGGAAAGGTAACCGACAAGCAAAATCGCGCGATCGCTAACCTGATCGTACGCGTTTTCGACCGTGACATGCGCAGCGAGGAACAGCTCGCAGAAACCGTCACCGACAAAGATGGCAAGTATCAAATTACCTGGCTGCACAGTCAGCTAAGCGGCAGGGGCGTTAAGGAAGCAGATATTTCTATCAAGTTATTTACTCCCGAAAAGAAGACCCTGGTTTACGAATCGGATATCAATTCGATACGTTTTAACGCCTCACCGCGCGAGGAAATCAATATCATCGTGCAAAATGAAATCAGTCCGGAGGTGGTTGAATATGATTATCTGCACAGGGAAGTCACCTTTCTGGCCAATAAAGTAGCTATTGCTGATTTACAGGAGAACACAGAAAACCAGGATATTACTTTTCTTTCGAAAGAGCTGGAAGTTGAATCCGTAAAAATTGAACACCTTGTTGTTGCACATCGCCTTCAGAATATATCGCAGATTAGCCCCGCTTTCTTTTATGCCTTGCTGCGCAAAAACACGCTGCTTAAGAGTAATTCTTCCACATCAATGAGTGCCAATCTTTCCATTGGCATCAGCACCGATGTTCAGACCCTTCTTTATGATGCGGCATTAACGGATCCAAATGTGATTCAAACGGATGTTACAAATGCGGCAAAGGAGATGATTGTTGCTTCAAGAGTCAGGGAGGAATGCAAACTCAATATTGAAATGCTCCGGGAATACAGAGGGCAGGCAGAAGAGTATTACAAAAATGAACATCCCAAAAAAGTTCTGAATACGGTCACCAACTTTGTCTTGCAAGGTAAAGTGCAGGAAGCGGGACAACTTTTCCAGGATAACAAAGATGACCTGAATACCTTCTTCGATAAAATTGCCGATCCTGCTTTTTTTAGCAATACAACCAATGCTACAGACGCGAAAACCAATCTTGCGTTAGGGAAACTGTTTGGGTTTAGCGGTGAAATAATTCCTCCTATTATCAAATCAAAGAATATAACTACGCCACAGGATTTAAAGAAACTGGCAGGACTCAATAAAGCTGATTGGGTGGCAGAGCTGACGAAGGCAAAAGGGGGAGGCGCTTTGAATCAGGAAGATAAAAATATGATTGATCTGTATGCTTCAACCATTGTACGTAAACTGGAGAAAGCATATCCTACTGCTGCATTTACGGCCCAGTTGGCAAGAGAAAAAAAGCCTGTTCTTAAAAACCATGATGCCATTGTTTCGTTCCTGACCAACCATGAGGGTTTCGATTTAGCCAAGCACAATATTGACAATTTCATAAAGGAAAACAAAGTACCTGTAGCAGAAAGTGCTGCAATTAAAGAAGAATTAAAATCTGTTCAGCGGGTTTTCAAATTAGTGCCGCAGTACAGCACAACCAGGGCACTGCTGAATGAAAATATTCATTCGGCGCAAAGCATCGTAAGCGTGGGAGCCACCCGTTTCGTAAATGAAATTGCACCCAAGACCGGGATCGAACCAACACAAGCCAAAGCAATATTTAAAAAAGCGGAGCATATCAATACAGCTGCCATGCTCATCGTGGGTGAGTTGCAGGACACGATGCGGGCAATGGACATCGCCTCTTTGGAAACTTCCTTAATGGCAAAAAAACTGGAGGCTGTCAGCAAAGATTTTCCAAATCTGAAATCGCTGTTTAAATTAACCGATGCCTGTGCTTGCGAACACTGTCGTTCGGTGTATAGCCCGGCCGCTTATTTGGTGGAAATCCTCCAGTTCCTGGATAGACGAAGTGTGACAGACATCACTGTACTGCCTCATGTTACAACCAATCTGGCCAAAGATATACTGTTTGAACGCAGGCCTGATCTTGGCGATATCGACCTTAGTTGCGCGAATGCGGAAACGCCGCTCAAATATATTGATTTGGTTTGTGAGTTACTGGAAGATGCCATAGCTCCTGACGCGGGTATCGATTTCACTGGCGATTTGTCGGATGGAGCCAATAAATTCCTTGGAACAGTATCCGCAGGGCTGCTCTCCACTTTAACAGCAGCCGGTTTACCCGTGACGAATAAAGCACAGGTTTTTGAAACTGAAGTCGCATCAGGATCTCCTGATGCTTTCCCGCATTATCTGAGAGATCAAAAGGTTGTTTGTAAGATCGTTAATACGGGTGTGAATACTTACAAGGTATTTCGTTTAAGGCAAACCTTATCTTCTGCCGAGGAATTGGCAGCTGCACCCGAGTATGTTAATGAGGCTGCTTATGCTGAACTTGTCAGTCAATCCTTTGCTTTCAAACTGCCGTTCGATTTGAATCATGTTGAGGCAAAAGCCTATTTCAGCCGCTTTGATCTTTCACGGGCAGAACTAATGAAGAATTTCCAGGTGGCAAGTGTCCCGTCCGATGAAGCCATTGCGGCTGAGATGATTGGGCTTACCGATACAGAAAGAAGTTTAATTGGCACTCCAAAACCAACGCTGGTTGATCAGCAATTGGTATGGAATGCACCTGCTCAATGGGATACGCCTCCCGTTGTGGGTGATGTTTTGGATTATATGAAACGCGTAGATCATTTTCTGGATAAAACAGCCCTTTCTTACCAGGAACTTGATTTTCTGTTAACACTGACCTTCATTGATCCGGACAACAAACTTTTTATTAAGAATCAGGACCTTTCCTGCGACACGGGGCTTAAAGAGATTGCCAATCTTACGGTTGACTCACTCGATCGTATCCACCGCTTTCTGCGTCTGCAAAAGAAAACAGGTTGGAAACCTGAGGTGATCGATGCCATCATTTCACAAACCAGGTTAGGGAACGGCTTGCTCAACGATGATTTAATTAAAGTCGCAGCCAATTTGCAAAAATTGTCGGAAGACACAGGAATTAAAATTGATGAATTAATCGGTTGCTATGGTGAAATCCCTCACCTGATTTTGAAAACTGATGCCCCAAAACCACTTTATTACCAGGTGTTTCTGAATAAAGCGAAGAATGGATTTATCGATGAAGGTTTGCTGCCTGAAAAGGTGGATGGGTCGCAACTGATAAGCACTTTCATCACAAGTATTTCTGTTTGCCTGCAGCTAAAACAGCAGGATTTGGAAAAACTGTTGCCGCTGCTGCCGGACGGCAAACTCATATTTTCGAACCTGAGTTATTTGTTTGCCGCTTCCCGGGTGCTGAAGAAACTGAAATTAAAAACGGATGACTATTTAATACTTGCCGATCTTACGGGTCTGAATGTCTCCGATTCACCTCAAAAAACACTCGATTTTATTAGTGCGAATGACGAT
>JANXZJ010000144.1 GCA_025355585.1 Mariniphaga sp.
CCATCGAACCTAAATTTCGATTTTTTACCAGCTTATCCAAAGCTAATGAAGTTCGTGCAGCTCGTTCAATTTCTGTCGGTTCGCATTCATGTGCAACATCAAAAGCGGCATTGAATTCCTGAATTTTTACCTGAACTTCGGCATCGGTAACTTCATCGCGGTACTTCTTTAACTCGCACATTTCAAGCATTTCGATGTGCGTACCGAACACTGCTGATTGTTTAGTCAGATCTGTGTAAACATCCAGCATCCCACCGTAATAATGCCCCAAAATGCCCAAACGGTTGTTCCGGATGGCAGCTACAACTCGGGCAGCTTCGGTCCATGCTTCAATCTCGCGCCATGCTTCTTCATCCTGAAGATATCCTGTCACAAAGTCGTATTGAATTCCGGAGCGGTTGAATACGCTGGCAATTTCCGGAACAGAACAAGCCTGGCAATGTTCGAGCCATACACCGGTCATTTTGCCACGGTCACCCAGTTTATTGAAAGCTTCATAATCAAGTTCAGCAACTGGTTGAAGATTCAATATCACCACCGGAACTTTCAGCTTTTGAGCAACCGGTAAAACTGTGGATGAAAGTGCATAGGTAGAAACATACAAAAAGACGATCTCAACATCCTGCGATTTCAGGAAGTCGGCCGCTTCGCGCGCTCTCACGGGGTTATCAACCATCCCGGCGTCAATTACTTCAACCCCGAACCCGACGATTCTGTTTTTAATTTGCTCCTGGTATCCTTTCAGATTGTCGAGCAATCCGTCGAACTGGGTCCAATACGTATCGAGGCCAATTCCAAATAATCCTATTTTAGTCTTCATTCAATCATTTTTTTAATAATCGTACCGGACCAATCAAGCCGGATTTTAACAATGGGGAATCCTTTTTATAAAACTTAGCGGTTGTAAATGTGTATCGGCCTGAAGTTCTGGGCTGATTTTTCAATAACCATTCCGGCCACTTGTTGTCTTTAATTCCATCATCAGGGAACTGTTCATCACCAATCAGCCTGTTCGGCCATAGATTTGCCACTTCAATCTCTACCTGGTTATTCCCTGGATGAATGGCATCCGTTATTTTTAGCTGAAAAGGGGCAGTCCAGACAACACCCATATCTTTCCCGTTTATTCGAACGCGTGCAAGGTTGTTAACCTCAACAAGATCAAGAATGAAACCGGCATTTCTATCCGACACCATTTTCTTTGGAAGATTTACATTGACCCGGTAGGTGGCGATTCCCGAGTAATACTTAATACCTTCATCCTTATTTAAAGTCCAATCTTCCAGTTTATTGAAAATAACGCTTTTAGGACCTCCCCATTTTGGATTGAATGAAACATTCCATGGGCTTTTTACCACCATGAGTATTTTGGGTTCGGAAAAGTTTTTTGCCGGTGTATTTGCAGTCGGATTTGGTTTTTTATTTTTGTCAATTACAATGAAAAAACTCTGATACTGTCTAAATTGTAAAGGTATGTTCATCCTTTCGTTCTCAATGGCAAATTCGGGTAGCGCACGCGTTTCTCCTGAAAGCGGATCCCACAATTCGGGTGTTCCTTCACCAATCCGGAAAGTGCAGAGGGCTTTTACCTGTTCATTGGTTTTATTTGAAACAAAATAGATTTCCCTGTTTTCCACTGAACGATGTGTATACCTGATTGGTCCGGTTGATTCAAAATCCAGTTGAACTCCCATCTTTTTCAGAATTTCAGCAGTAACATCGTAAGTGGGATATAGTTCAGGCAGTTTGATATTCGAAAGTGCTCCTCCCCAATAAATTTTCCCCTTTTCAAATTGAATTTCGGAAATCTCACCAGGGGATGTTGAATTTCCCCACATTAACATCGCTTTTGAAGCAACCTGCTGATCACATTCAGGATAATTCACCAGGCTGGGAGATTTTTGTGGTGGATTTCCAACGATCACAGCACCTTCTTTCACAAGCAAAACAATTTTATCCAGCAATTCAGGTGTCATAGTTTCAACAGCCGGCAAAACCATCAACCGGTAAGATCCCCCTCCCGGGAAAACAATCCGGTTGTCAATTACACTAGCTGTTTTCAATTGAGACGGAGAACAACCGTCGAAGTTATAACCTTTCCGATCGGGAAGCACTTCATCTCCGGTCAATGCGGATGTGGGGGCACGAAAAACGTGCGGCGCACCTTCGGGAGTCAGGTATAAGATATCTGAAATGGTCTTTCCCTGTTGCAGAATATACGAACATCGGGTAATATATCGGTGGTATCCGTCGGCCATTGGCCACCAGGTCTGGCTACGGTCCCAATGAACGCCATAAGGCCCCATGGTCATTCCTGGTTTCAGATTATCATCGAGGAACTGATGCTGAAAAGTATGGTAAACAAAGCGGTTTATTCCAGCTGCAAATGCCCAGTCTCCCTGGTTTTTCATCGATCCCGGATATTGTTTCCATGCGTCATGATCGGCAGTAAATGCTTCGGCAGCAACTACCTTGTTTCCGTTTACATGGGCGATCGAAGCAGCCTGTATGCAGCTGAAAGATGAGTTAAATCCATAACCTTTGCTCCAGAATTCACACATCGGAACATCGGCAAGCGCACCCAATTCCATATCGGCAGTTGGGTTCATATCGTAAGGCTCAATGGAGAATCCCAGGTTATACTTTTGCCCGTATTTTTTAAGATGCATCGCGTGGTTTTCAATGATAAGTTCCTGTCCGGTTTGCCGCAGATCCCATAAAAAACGTTCGCTTTTTTCAAGACTTTCGACAACTAATCCGGAGTAAACGGGATAAAATGGGAGCGGATCGTAACCCCTCCTTTTTTTGAATTCTTCCCAGAATCGCGGGCTCCAATTCTGGGCGCCCATTTCCCAGCTATCCATATGAAGCATTTTCAAACCTCCCTGCAAATTCTTATCAGGAATTCCAATCTTTTTAAACAGCTTTCCTGTGAAGTTCTCCATGTGAGCATTAATAGCTGTCGTATCAAACTTGTCGGCTTCAAAACCAAGTCCGGGCATTGGAGCCGGGCGTGTGACTGCTCCGTTGTTGCGGCTGCCAAGGCGTATAATTGTCCAGTTTCCTTCAGGTACTTTCCAATCTAATGTACCATCAGGTTTTAGAAAACGGGTTACATCAAGGATTTTATCCTGCGCAATGGCTGTTCCTTTAGATGGTTCGCTGTAGTTTGCCAGCGATGGAAGAAATTGTTTGACGTTCGGTGCCGATGTATATGGAGCACGGTAATAAAGTGCTTTTTCGTCGATATCTGTTATTTTATAATCGGATGAAGGTGTTGGAAATGCCAGAACTGCAACATCTTCGTAATAATCTTCCCAACGTTTTTTAAGTTCTGGCGTAAAGCTTCCTTCTCCGAAATAGGGTGGTTTTGGAGAAGGTTTCGGAAGGATTACAGGCTTCTTATCGTTCCCCGAAACCAGAATACTGCTTGAAACCAAATGTTGCATCGATTCCTTTCCTGATACCCAGGGGCCACCGCTACCTGACCAGCCAGGGCCAACACCAAGTGTAATCGCAATGCCTAATCGCTCCGCTTCACGAACACCATGCCGGAATAAATTCTGCCACTGTTCGCTTAAGAAATCAACTTCACCGCGTGGAATGCCAACATTCACCTCAAGAAATATCAGGTTACCGATACCTGCTTTTTTCATTGATTCAAGGTCTTTCGTCATTGCTTCCTTTGATAGATTGCCATCCATAAAATACCAGTAAACACCCGGACGAGCCGAATCCGGAGGATTAAGAAATCCTGACTTTAAATCGTCACCGCTATCAGAAGAAATAAAACCGAAAATTGCCATTGCACAGAAGGCAAGCAGAACGGGAAGTAGTATTTTCAATCGTTTCATAACCTGTTTATTAAATGATTTCTATTGGAGCCATTTCATCAATTCGTTTGCAATAAGTTCGTGCCCGGGTTCGTTTGGATGATTCACTTGCGACATGTATTTGCCAAGTTGTTCCTTGTCCGGATAAAGAAATTCGAAAGCTTTGTAACTATCAGCTAATCCAACCTGATTCTCAGCTGCTATCTTTCTGATCTGATCGGCATGTTTTTTAAGGTCATTCTCCGGGTCAGCATAATTGACATTCTGATCGGGTGATGGCGTCAACAGAATCACTTTGATTCCACTATCTTTAGCCAGCTTAATCATCTGGTTCCAGGCGGTGTAAGCCTTTTCAAGTCCGCAGCCTCGATCATTCAATCCGTAATCAATCAGGATCAAATCGGGATGATGACTGATCACATCGCGTTCAAACCGTTCAGCACCCTTTACTGAATTTTCTCCGCCAATGGCAGTTATAATAACATTCACCACGGCAAGCGGATACATTGCCTTGATCTTTTTCAAAACCAAATTAGGGTATGCTGCCAGGGTATTTACCTGTGGTGTTTTGAAGTATCCTGCCGGCACACTATGTCCGTGAAAAACCAGGTTAATTGTGCGGTTTTTCGGCCATTCCTTTTGCATTTCAGCTTTCAGGTCGCTTAGATAGGTGGCGGGGTCAGCAATAGCCAGTTGAACCGTTTGACTTTGAACAACGAGCGCGAGAAATAGTAATGGTAATAAAACAAATTTCTTCATCCTGATATTTTATCCGATTGATATTGAGAACTTTGATTTAGTTTATTCCACCTTCACCAAAATTACATTATTTGAAAACACTTTTAACAGCTTCTAAATAGCCGAATTTGTTTTTGATATCCGGTTCAAGATAACTTCCTTCAGTCCATTCGTTCCAGCAGTTAATGTTCATGATTCTTGGACCATTTGGATCTGCCAGCATTTTATCCTTTGTCATTTGTAAGGCTTTCCTGAAATTTTCAGGCGTATTGTTGCCGATGGTATTGGTAAACGGATAGCCAAAATTTCCCCATTCCGACTTCAGGTCGCATCGCGGACTTGGGTCCCAACCCATTGAAACATTGGGATAATAGGGTATCGGATATTCTGTTTCTGCTTTATCCCAATAAGCAAAATACTGATCACGGGCCTTGTTGAAATCGGTTTGACGTTCAGATAAATCCACATGATGAACCCAAACATAGGAAGTGGCGGAATTGAATCCCAGTAACTTAATTAGTTCCGGAAAATTCGCCGGAACTTTTTCGACTGGAAGAATCGGGCGGCCCCAGGCAACGAGGTTCCAGTGGATACCTTTGAGTCCCGCAGCAATGGCTTTTTGATTCAACCGTTCCATCGCGGCTTTGGTGGCTTCGATACTTCCAAATCCTTCCATAAATTTCTGAATATCGTAGATGGAGAAGTAGGCTTTGCCATCAATTTTCCAGTAGTTATGTTTCGTAAAATACTGTGAAACAAGTATATCACAAATTTCATCAAAACGTTTGGAAGTCACTTTTCCCTCATAAAGAAGCTTTTGTTTCGCTCCTTTTGTATATGGATGAATATCAACCCAGTCGTGATTGGCCCACATGAAGGCAAATTTAATCTTATCCACATTCTTTGCCTTCAGGAAACCTTCGTCAAGACAACGGTTCAGAAAAGGACCATCTTCGTACATGTACCAGTCGAAAATAAAACAATCGACGCCATATTCCGAAGCTGCTTCAATCTTCTGAGCCATTACTTTCGGATCTTTTTCGTCGGTGTATCCCCAAAGCGGTACTTTCGGCTGATCATGTCCGGGGAACCGGGGTTTTGCAGCTTTCACAAGTTCCCATTCCGACCAGTCTGCACCTTTGTTCTGAATGTTGCGCGGATCGTTGGTGTGGTAGTTGGGAAAATAATAGGCCGCAACCGTAATTTTGTCCGATTTTGGATTCGTTTTTTTGACCGGTTTCCCTGAAGTGAATAACGCTGACAAAATAATTGCAAAGGATAGAATGTACTGCATCGTTTTATATTTTCAATGAGGTTAAATATTTGATTCATAGGAGATAATTTTCTATTTCGGAGGTGAAAGTGGTAGTTCCAGCCACGCAAGGCCTACATTTCTTTTCATATGGCTTGTGCTGTTTTCTCCGGGGGCATCGTAGATTACTGCCAACCGTTTGCCAACCACAAGAACAGATGGCAATCCAACGCACTTTTTTGACCAGTTGCAATTCTGACCATCCAGAACAACTGCCTTATTCTCAGGATTCCATTTGTTTGGATCTTTGGTCCAGTAAACCCAAATAGCATCCGTGAATTCACCGCCATCAATGCCAATATGATTGGTAAAAAGAAACCAGGTTTTGTTGTCTTTTTCGTAGTAGAGAGAGGAGTTTTCAACCTGTTCTTCAATTGGAACAATGGGTTGCGCATCGATTGTCCATGACCCATCGAGATTTTTGGTGCGTGCAATACCAAGTGTGCGCTGTACACATGGATTGCCCTCTTTTTTGGTTGTTGCGCTGAAGAATTGGAGATACTCACCCTTGTACCTGATTACATTACCAGGACTGGCAATTACTGAAAAGTAAGTGCCTGGTTTTGGCCGGAATGGGATAACTTCCTTTTGCTTGATCCACGGACCGCCAGGGCTTTTTGCCTTTGCCTTCATGGTTAAGTATGGGAATGACGGAACCAGATCAGGTGCGTTGGAAGTATTTGGCGTTCCGAGGTAAAACATATGCCAATCTTTACCATCATTATAGGTGACGCCATAGGACGCAGACTTTGAATCATCTTCAGACGGCGCACCGAAGTCGAGGATTGGTCCTTTTTTCTCCCAGTTAACCAAATCTTTACCAACAGCAAGACAACTAAGCCATCCTTTGGAACCAGCCCCATCGTAGTGCATATAATAGGTGCCGTCTGCTTCAAAAACCCAGACATCACGCGCCCCTAAAAGATCGCAATTGCTTGGTCCGTCGCCATACTGCATTACAATGCCAGCGTCTTTTGCGTTCATTCTTAGTTCAGTGTATGGCCGGCCATCGTTGTATTTCTGCGATTTTACAGACAGAACTGACATGAAAAGAATCATCGTAATTAAAGTAATTATTTGATTCATAAGTATATGATTTGTTTTTTTAAGGTCGTATCGAATCGAAGATCAGCGAAGCTAATAGCCATGAGATATTCATCTCGGTTGTGATTTATCAATCCTGGCTATTTCATATGGTTATCTTTTAATTTGATATTATTATTTATTTTAGTCCGGATTTTATTGAGTACAATATCTTAATAATTTAGCCTCGCTTTTTATTATTTTATGATTTTTAAACTTTGATTTTTGACACAGTCACATGTTATGCAACATCCTTTAAACACCAATATAAGGTATCTCCCTGTTCATGAGCACGACGAAAACTGGAGTCTCATGGTAAAAACAGTCGGATTTCAGTCTATTTCGCCTAACAGTATTTACCCTACGCAGGGGCATCCGTTGGATTATACATTTAATTATCAAAGCGGTCGCGTTCTGGATGAATTTCAGATGATCTATATTACAAAAGGTTCGGGAACTTTTGAATCAGCCAGCTGTAAAAATGTTGCAATAGGCGAGGGGACTGTTTTTTTCCTGTTCCCCGGTGAGTGGCACCGGTTCAAACCTGAACAATTGACCGGTTGGGACAGCTACTGGGTGGGATTTAAGGGAAAGTTTGCGGAGAATCTTGTAGCAAATGGTTATTTATCAGTGAATAAACCTATTGTTAAAGTGGGTTACAACGAAGAAATTGTAAGTCTTTACCAGCGCATCCTGGAAGCCGGAAACGAGGAGCGGTCAGGTTATCAGCAATATATATCCGGAATCGTTATTCACCTGCTTGGGTATGTTTATTACCGGGCGAAAGACAATCACTACGAAGACAAATCAATCGTACAGAGAATAGACAAGGCAAGGGTTTTAATCAGGGAACAAATTAATTCCAATATCTCTCCGGAAGCGATTGCTGCAGCGTTATTTATGACTTATTCGTGGTTCAGGCGGCTTTTTAAACAATACACAGGACTTGCTCCGGCACAATATATCGCACAATTGAGGTTACAGCGGGCAAAAGAGTTGCTTTCGACATCTGCGAAATCAATCAAGGAGATTGCAGTTGAAATGAGCTATGAATCAGTGGATTATTTTTCGACGCAATTCCGCAGACAGACAAAAATGACGCCGACCCAATATCGAAAGGGATGTTTGGGAAAAATTGGATCAGAAATGTCGTAATAGTGAGTATTGTTTTAAACAATCCTATAAATCAAGGACGTAGTATATACAAATGGAGTTGAAATTGCAGAATAATTTAAGATTAAAAACAGTGACTCTCTCATTATTAGAGACATTAGACAGTTGATATTGCTTATTCATTCAAAATATTTACCTTTGGTTAAAACTTAGTCAGATGGAAATTGACAAAAAAAAGATATTGGAAGATTTGAATTTTCTGTTAAAATCAAGATTTGCTGATGACCTAAAGGATATTGTTCTATTTGGTTCACAGGTAAATGGACACTCCCATAATGATTCTGATTTTGATATTTTAATAATACTTACGAAAAAGGCTGATTGGAAAATTGAAAGAGAGATTTCCGATCTATGTTATGAAGTGGATTTGAAATATAATATAATCACAGATACACATGTTATCGGAGAACCTGAGTTGAATACATTAAGGGGAAAACAGCCGATATTTGTTAATGCAATAGCAAAAGGACTATACGCATGATTGACGAAAGCGATAGGCAGTCACTTATTGACTATAGATTAAGACAAGCTACTGACACAATTGATCTGGCAAATTTTCTGGCCGCCAGTGAGAAATATGTCATAGCGGTAAATCGAATTTATTATGGAATGTATTATGCTTTTAACTGCATTAGCATTGAAAAATGGGTTTGAAACATCAAAATATGGACAACTAATTGGATGGTTTAACAGAGAATATATTGCATCTAAAAGGCTTGACCCTCGATTTGGCAAAATACTTCGTAATGCATTTCAAAATAGGACAAAGGGTGATTATGACGCTTTTATCGATTTTTCCAGAAACGAAGTTGATTTGATGTTAACTGATATGGCAGATTTCATTAATGAGATAAAAAAGTTATTACCCCAATAATAGCCAACCAAATTCAAAAATCTCAAAATCAACAAAATATAATCAGAATTGCAGATAATGGACAATTGAGGGGGAAGATTGAAAATGAGGCCTTCAAACAATCATTATTTTGAAGTACTTTTGCACCCTCAATATTTGTCATGGGTTTAAAAGAAGAAATACTACGCCGGAGGACTTTCGGTATTGTCAGTCATCCCGATGCGGGGAAAACAACACTTACGGAAAAGCTGCTCCTTTTTGGGGGTGCGATACACGTTGCCGGTGCTGTTAAAAGCAATAAAATAAAAAAAGGTGCAACCTCCGACTTTATGGAGATTGAGCGGCAGCGCGGTATTTCCGTTGCTACCTCTGTAATGGGATTCGAATTCAACGGTTATAAAGTGAATATCCTCGATACCCCTGGTCATCAGGATTTTCAGGAGGATACTTTTCGCACATTGACAGCTGTCGATAGTGTGATCATTGTGATCGATGCAGCGAAAGGGGTTGAACCTCAGACCGAAAAACTGATGAGTGTTTGCCGAAGCCGTAAAACGCCGGTTATCGTTTTTGTAAACAAGATGGACCGCCCGGCTGACGACACCTTTGATCTTCTGGACGATATTGAGAAACAATTATTGATTAAAGTGCGTCCTTTGAGCTGGCCGATCAATAGCGGTCCCGATTTTAAAGGGGTTTATAATCTTTACGACAAAAACCTGAACCTATTCGATCCAAGTATTACCGATATCCGAACAGGTATAAGTTTCACGGATATCAATAATCCCGAACTCGAAAATATTATTGGCAAAGATGCCGGAGTCTTGCGCGAAGAACTCGAAATTTTGAGTGAAGTTTACCCGGAATTTGATATCGATCAATATCTTGCAGGCGATTTGGCACCCGTTTTCTTTGGAAGTGCTTTGTACAATTTTGGTGTAAAGGAATTGCTCGATACTTTTGTCCGCATTGCTCCGTCACCTCGTCCGAAAAAGGCGGAGGAACGTTTAGTTCAGGTTACAGAAGAGACATTTACTGGATTTGTATTTAAAATCCATGCCAATATCGACCCAAATCACCGGAGCCGTATTGCTTTCGTGAAAATTTGTTCCGGTAAGTTTGAGCGGAACAAAAATTACCGCCACATCCGGTTGGGAAAAGTATTTAAATATTCGAGCCCGACGGCATTTATGGCTGACAAAAAAGAGGTCATTGACGAAGCTTTCCCCGGCGATATAGTAGGTATTCCTGATACCGGCAACTTTGTGATCGGTGATACGCTTACAGAAGGAGAGATCCTTCATTACAAAGGTTTACCCTCGTTTTCTCCCGAGATTTTCCGTTACATCGAGAATGCGGATCCGATGAAGTCTAAACAGCTTGCCAAAGGTGTCGATCAGCTGATGGATGAAGGAGTTGCCCAGCTATTTATCAGTCAGCTGAATGGACGGAAAATTATTGGAACTGTGGGAGCCCTTCAGTTTGAGGTGATTGAGTATCGCCTTGAACACGAGTACAATGCGAAATGTCGCTGGGAATCGTTATCGCTCTATAAAGCTTGTTGGATTAAATGCGATGACAAGGCCATGCTCGAAGATTTTAAAAGGCGGAAATACAATAAAATGTCTTTGGACAACCAGGGACGGGATGTATTTATGGCCGATTCCTCCTTCATTCTCGACATGGCGCAGCGCGATTTTCCTAAAATCAAATTTCACTTCACTTCGGAGTTTTAGATATTGTCAATTGGTAAAAAGTTAATAAATTTACACCCTACCAGTACCTACCGGTCGGAGTATTAAATTTAAACTATTGCTATGACTAAAAAAATGATTTTGTTTGGGTTACTCACTCTAATTGCCTTTTCGGGCAAAAGCCAGACCCAAAAAGTGCCGTTCAACGATAAGATGCCGCATGATTGGGAAAATCAGGCAGTTTCTGAAATTAACCGTGAGCCTGTTCACGCTTCACTGATGCCTTTCGACGTAGAGGCGAAGGTGGCAGCAAATGACTTCTCGGTCTCTCCTTTCCATAAATCACTGAATGGAAAGTGGAAGTTTCACTTCGTAAATAAACCTGCCGATCGTCCATCCGGGTTTTTCTCAAGCAGTTTTGATGATAGTCAGTGGAAATTAATTGATGTTCCTGCTAACTGGGATCTAAAAGGTTACGATTACCCGATTTATACGAACATCAGGTATCCATTCAAGCCCGCTCCGCCAACGATGCAGGCAGATTTTAATCCGGTCGGTTCGTATCGTATGGAATTTGAAACTCCTGCTGACTGGAATGGAAAAGATATTATTCTCCATTTTGGTGCCGTAAGTTCTGCAATGTATGTATGGGTAAACGGGGAAGAGGTTGGCTACAGCGAAGATAGCAAAACACCCGCAGAATTCAATATCACAAAGTATTTGAAAAGCGGCAAAAACCTTCTTGCAGTACAGATATTTCGCTGGTGCGATGGTTCTTACCTCGAGGACCAGGATTTTTGGCGTATGAGCGGAATTACGCGTGATGTTTATCTCGTTGCCCGTGCTGCAACCCATGTATTTGATTTTCAATTAAAATCTGGTCTTGACGAACTTTACAAAGATGGTATTTTTAATGCCGATATCACATTGCGAAATCTTGGTAAAGCAGCCCAAAATGTCACGGTTGAAGCAAAACTACTCGATGGAAATGCTACCGTCCTTGAATTTTCGAAGAAAGCTAATGTCTCCTCTGTCAATCAATCGATAAGTTTTGATGGAAAGCTGGCAAATGTGAAGAAATGGACGGCTGAAACACCTAACCTTTACCAGTTGGTAATTACAACCAAAGATGGGACAGGAAAAATCATCGAATCTTTAGGTTGTAAGGTTGGTTTCCGCAATGTTGAAATCAAAAACGGACAATTGCTTGTTAATGGCGTTCGCATTCTTGTGAAAGGTGTGAATATGCATGAGCATAACGAATTAACCGGGCATGTGCAGGATATTGAAACGATGATCAAGGATATTTCCACGATGAAGAAATTCAATATCAATACAATGAGGTGCTGCCATTATCCCCAGCCTGAAAAGTGGTACGAACTGTGCGACAAATACGGATTGTACCTTATTGATGAAGCGAATATTGAGTCACATGGAATGGGTTACGGTAAAGAATCGTTGGCCAAAGATTCAACATGGTATGATGCGCACCTTTACCGGACACGCAATATGCTCGAGCGCGACAAAAATCATCCGGCTGTAATTATTTGGTCTTTAGGAAATGAAGCTGGTGATGGGACTAATTTTGTAAAAACTTCCGCGTGGATTAAATCACGCGATAAGTCAAGACCGGTTCAGTACGAACAAGCCGGAACAAAAGCACATACTGATATTTATTGTCCGATGTATGCTTCAATAGAGCACATGATTCAATACGCTGAAAAAAATAAGGACAAACCATTGATTCAGTGCGAATATGCTCATGCAATGGGAAATAGCACCGGAAATTTTCAGGATTACTGGGATGCCATCGAAAAGTACGACATGCTTCAGGGTGGTTGTATTTGGGATTGGGTTGATCAGGGTTTGCTCACCACGAATGAAAAGGGTGAGAAATACTGGGCATATGGCGGCGATTTTGGTCCGAAAGATGTCTGGACGGATGGAAACTTCAACTGCAATGGTTTAGTCGATGCCAACCGGAATCCTCATCCCGGATTATTTGAAGTTAAAAAAGTCTATCAATACGTTGGATTTAAAGCTATTGATTTAAATGCCGGAAAATTTGAAGTAATCAACAAATACGATTTCCTGAGCCTCAATACTTTTGGTATTGATTGGCGGATCGAAGCCGATGGAATTAAAGTTGCTCAAGGTAAGTTATCATCTTTAAATGTTCCTGCACACGGCAAAACTGAAGTTTCGATTCCGATGAATCTGAAGCCAGAAGCTGGCAAAGAATATTTCATCATATTCAGTGTAAAGACAATATCTGCGACCGATTTAATTCCTGTTGGTCACGAAGTTGCCTATGAACAATTCAAATTACCGCTTTCAGCTCCGGCCATTTCGGTTACTCCTAAAGGAAAACTTACGATGGAGAAAAGCACCGATAAAACAGTTATCAAAGGAGCAGATTTTGCTGTGACTTTCGATTTGATCAAAGGTGGTTTGAACAGCCTGGTTTTTGCAGGAAAAGAGATGCTCAACGATGGGAAAGGTCCTGAACCTAATTTCTGGCGTGCTCCAACGGATAACGATTTCGGCAATGGTCTCGATAAAAGGGACAAAGTATGGCGCAAAGCTGGTGAGAATAAAAAACTGACTGGTTCTAAAGTGACTAAAATTTCTGAAAATCAGGTAAATGTAGAACTAACTTTCGATATTCCAGGTTCCGATGGTAAGACGATTGCCAAGTACGAATCGGTTTATAAAGTTTATGGAGACAGAGAAATTGAAGTCGTAAATAACTTTAAAGCAACTGAAGAAAAATTACCTGAAATACCACGGATGGGTATGAACCTGCAACTTGCCCGTGAATACGAAAACATGCAATGGCTTGGACGTGGTCCTCAGGAAAATTATTGTGACCGAAATACTGGCGCTCTTGTTGGCCTTTATGGTGGTAAAGTAAAAGATCAATATTGGGCCTATATTCGTCCTCAGGAGAATGGAAATAAAACCGATGTCCGTTGGGTTGCTTTTACAAATAACGAAGGTAACGGATTGTTATCCATTGGGTCACCACTCTTAAGTGTAAGTGCTCATCATAATTTGATGGAAGATTTCGAGTCTCCTGTCCGCACCGTTGGACGTGTTTATGATGGAGTTCCGGTGGTTAACCGTCATACCACAGATGTAAAGGAACGCAACCTTGTTTCTGTTAATCTCGACTATAAACAAATGGGCGTAGGTGGCGACAACAGCTGGGGTGCGCGTACTCATAAGCAGTACCTGCTCACAGACAAAGAATACAGTTATTCATTCCGTCTGAAACTGGTTAAAAAAGGTGATGATCTGAATTCTATCGCGAGAACAACGCTTGCTGCCACAACGATTCCTGCGGGCACTGAAAATGTGAAGGATAAACCACAAATTGGCAAAATATCCAAATCAGGTGGTAAACCTTTAAAGAATTAATCACCTAAAGGAATATGATTTAAAGTTTTGATGAAAGAATCCTGATCTGCAAGCTCGCAGATCAGGGTTCTTTTTTTTTATTAAAACAGTGCAGATTCAGTGACTTTCGCTCTCCATCAATTGGTAATGAAAAATGTATTTTTCGATAGCATATTCTTCACGTTTATCGAAATAATTCTCTCCGAACACGGCAGGTGTCGATTCGAAAATAGTTTCTGCGAATTCTTCAAATTGATTCCTTACCAGTTGGTATTCATCAGAAATCATATCATGTTGATGGGTAACATCTGCAAGCTCCGATTCTCCTGCTTTTAATTTCTCCATTAAAATACGAAAATCATTTAATATTCTTATTATAAAGCCTTTGTCGATAAGTTCGTCAATTTGTAATTCCAATTCACTGATCAAATTCCGACAGCTTTTTTGTATTTCCCAGATACATTTATCGCATAGAGCTTCTCTTACCTGTTTTAGACTGAAATTTGCGGCCGGAAAACCTGGTTCGTCGGCGATCTTTTGAAGTAATGCTTCGGTGATGTTCAGCAACGGGTGAAAATGACCGATAAGAATCAGTACTTTTGCATTTGTTTTTGTCGTTTCATTTTCAAGTGCTTGTAAAGGAGTCAGATGGACGAATGTGTCAACATTATCTTCAAAACGGATTAAGAACTCCTGGTTGATAAGCGGTGAGTAATTCTCAAAATACAATCTGTCGCGTTTATAATTCTGAAGAATCTGACTGGCAATGATCGGTGTTTCAGATAGGCTGAAACGGTGACTTGCATTTTTCATAAGCGAAGCTTTTTTTGATTAACCTAAGATACACAAAAAGGAAAACAAGCGTTTTGCTATTCAGCGGGAAGAAGATAATATTTGGAAATCAATAAGTTGAATTAGCTGAAATTTTGATCATAAAAAGCATGTAACCAAGTTTTTATCGGTGAATTAGAGTGCTCTAAATCAACTTGGCTAAGTTAACTGGAAACAATTTTACTGGCGGTTTTGTTCAGTTTTGTGAATAAAACCGCATTTGATTTGATTCTTAAAGTTATTTAAAAGGAAGAACTAATCAGAACTATTGCTGACCAAAATCGTTATAAAGGCTATATAAATACAGCAAGATGAAAAAAGCATTTATTTGCCTGGTTGGATTATTTGCGATAATCCATTCTGAATTAAAGAGTTCAACGATACAAAATACGAGTAAAACGATGAAAGATGCAGGATCAAAAACAGTAGTTTTTGCAGGAGGATGTTTCTGGTGTACTGAAGCAATTTTCAATGAATTGAAAGGGGTGAAAAAGGTGGTTTCGGGATATTCGGGTGGAAATGTCGCCAACCCTACTTATGAACAGGTTTGTACAGGCCGGACAGGTCATGCTGAATGTACACAGATTACTTACGATCCGACGCAGGTTACTTTTGCAGAACTGCTCGAAGTATTCTGGATGACACATGACCCTACTACCTTAAACCGGCAGGGAGCCGACCATGGCACGCAATATCGTTCTGCAATATTTTATACCGATGAGGATCAAAAGCAGGAAGCAATCGCGTATAAGGCAAAGCTTGAAAAGGAGAAAATCTGGAGCGACCCGATTGTAACCGAAATTACGAAATTCGAAAAGTTCTATCCTGCAGAAAATTACCACCAGGAATATTACCAAAACAATCCCAATCAGGGCTATTGCCGCATCGTGATTACGCCTAAGATTGAGAAGTTTAAAAAGATTTTTGCCGATAAACTGAAATAGGCTGCCGGTTGCCAGCAATTAATTAATAATCAATTCATCCACTGATCTTTTCGGAACGTAGTGAACACCATTTTCGTCGCGGTAATACCTGATATCACCGTCATCACCAACGTCGGTAATGACCACCTTTTCAATAGGTTTTCCTAATGCAACCACATCGATGATTTCGAAACGATCCGCGAGATTGAGAATCGTAGACAATAGAGGCTTGTTGATTGCCCTGAGAATGCAACCGCCCAGCCCTTTTTCGACAGCGCCAAGCAGAATATTCTGTATGGCGATTCCGTCATCACAAAGAAAATGATCCGAAATATCGTGGTCCAGCATTACAACAACATAAGCTGAAGGACGTTCCCCTTTTTCAGGACCAGACCATTCTTTCAGGTAGCCAGCCCATGCCAACGTCGAAAAAATGTGTTCGTTCAAGTCACGTTCAGTGCTTAAAAAATACTTTAATGGCTGTGTGTTTCTGCCCGAAGCGGCATACCTGGCAAAACCAATCAACTCTTCAAGCGTTTCACGATTGATTGTATATTGCTCATCAAATCTTCTGTAGCTTCGGTTGTTTTTTACTAAATCCTTAAAATCCATAACGTTTAATATTGAAGTTTTGAATTCTCTTTTGTATTCAAAGGAACAAATTTATACGTAACTTTTATAAACCGCCACTATTTGCTAAGTTTGCATCCAAATACTAAAATTAGTCATCGGTCAATCTAACTGAATGGAGATCTTTCTTGTTCTTCTTGTAGGCTGTTTTTCAGGAATGATAACAGGTTTAACAGGAGCCTCGGGTGTAATGGTTGTGGTCCCACTTATCACGATATTATTTAAATTTCCAATTCACGAGGCAATTGGAACGAGTCTCGTTGTTGATGTACTCACATCGCTGATGATTTCGGCAACTTACTTCAGAAATGACAATATAGCACTCAAAGCCGCGGGATGGGTGGCCATATCTTCGGTGGCAATGGCGCAGATTGGTGCCCGTTTCTCTGACAAAATTCCCGAACGCGGACTCGATTCCGGCTTTTCGTTTGTATTGGTTGTACTCGCTTTAATAATCTGGCGAACAGGAATTAAACGGGATAAAGTGCCGGTTGTTCCATTCGATTTGTCTGATTATAAATCTCCTTTGTGGCGTCTGATTCTATCGGTTTTACTGGCTGGCGGAAGCGGTTTTCTAACCGGATTTATAGGTGCCGGCGGCGGAACGAATATTTTATTGATACTGCTGTTTGTGAATAAGTTTCCGATGCATAAGGCCCTCGGAACGTCTATCCTGATCATGTCGTTTACTGCGTTGTCGGGTGTTATCGGTCACGCATCTTTTGGTAATGTAAATATTCTGACCGGAATTACACTGGCTTTTAGTGCAATACCCACAGGGATTTATTGTGCCCGGTTCACGAGCAGGATCAGCGAAAAATCACTATCGCGCGTAATGAGCGGCGTTTATATCATCTTAGGGGTGGTGATGATGTTCATTAACTTGCGGAACTCATAAGTAATTTATGACCTTTAAGAATTATGATTTTAGATTTAAATCCTCAATCTCAATCTCACTCCCAATCGATTTATGATTAAGACGATTTTTAATTGTTTTAATGGATGAAACAAAAATCGCAGTTAATTCGTTGGCTTCTTGCTTTAGAATTAGGATTTTTGATTCTTGTTTTAGGATTTCTGATTCTTCAATCATCTCTAACCAAAACAATGTTTCGTCTGCCTCTTCTATTACAGTGCCAATTTTAATAATAAAATCCCGATCGCTTTTCGCTCTGCAGACAGACCGGTAATTGGCGGCAACCGAAGTCGATGATCGAATTATTTGGTCTGTAAATGTCCATCCGACTCTATTATTCGGCAATAGTTCACAAACCTGATAATTTCCAAAGCGAATTTCTTCGTTCTAATTTGTAGCTCTTTATTATTCATACTTTGAATTTTAGTTATCATTATTCCTAAACCCTAAATGATTTATGATTCAAACGATTTATGATTTTTGATTTAAATCCTCAATCTTAGATCCTAATTCAATGTCGTTTAGTTAACGTTTTATTATAAACGTTTGTAGTTCATCGAGTAAGGTCGCTTGGGTTTCATATTTCTGGGTTCACTTCTCCCAGGTCGTATGATTTCCCTCGTTTTTTCCACAATACTATCGAAGGCTTG
>JANXZJ010000167.1 GCA_025355585.1 Mariniphaga sp.
AATACCAGGAATTGTAATCCAACAAAAAGCGTTGATCAGTCAGTTCAACCAATATGGGGTAACCATTTTCAACAAACTCCTTTTGGGGATTCTTCTGCAACCATTCCTGGTAGCGGGCCTTTGTAAATTCTGTCCATGGAATGGTTCCTGAAATGCCCGGCTCGTTGATTAACACCCAGCCATACATGCTTTCAAACTGACTGAAATGTTTCACCAACTTTTCAATGAACAGAGCGATAGATTGCAGATGAGCTTCATCACGCGGGAATTTAAATCCACCGATATCGGTCTTTTCAGTATAGGGGAAAATAGTGGCATATACCTTGATGTCATATTTTTGGGCAGCTTTGAAAGCCACATCAAACAAATTGAAATCCCACGTACCGTCGGGTTGGTGCATATACGATTCGAACATCCGGATACGGGTGGTTTTCATCCCGTTCTCCTTTAACATGCGGAACCAGGTATCAATTTCTTCAGGAGTTTGACCTGGCTCGATAAAGATCTGGGCGCCAAAAACAGGTATGTCAGTCATATTTCTTTGTGCTTTAACGGAAACAATACTCAAATTAAATATAAGTATGATAAATATTGCTTTAAACAGAACAAGTATTTGTTTCATTTAGATAAAGTTAGTGATAATCTGTAATTTAAATTAGTTTAATCCAAAGATAATTGAATATTAAAAGTGAATTACATGAAGTGAATATTTTATGGGTTGCTTGTTCATCCTGTTGATTTTAAAGTGCATTCAAGAAATAATGGTTGAGCCCACTCCGAAAAGTCTAATTTGCCACAAAGACACAAAGTTTCACTAAAAATTCAAACAGCAAACAATCAATACTTTGTGCGTCTTTGAGTCTTAATGTCTTCGTGGCAATTCTTATTTTTTTTTGACTTTTCGGAGTGGGCTCATGGTTGTAGGTTGTATTAAGCTTACTTCCATTCAGTCTGGTTGTTACAGGGATACAACCTACAACCGGCATTGATGGTTGTAGGTTTTGTATTTTTCAGATTCTCGGGACAATGACACTCTGATTAATCGCTGAGCACTCGGGACTAAAGCTTAATGCGTTACCGTAACTGTTACAAGACAATATAGACAAATAGAAAATATCGACAGTTGTCTATTTTCATGTGTTGACAATTACCTGCGGGGCATGTGAATTTGTAAGGTCATGGAAAATCAAAATTGACAACTGTCGATATTGTCTATTTGTCTATTTGGCGTGTCTTACCTGAAATGCCACTTTTTGCGTGGGTTAAAATTGTTATGAATTGTGTCTGTCAAAATTGGGATCTTAATTTGATTGTGATCTTGCCATGCTTATCACCGCTTCCTGGCCTGAGTAAATTATTCAATCGTCAATCTTAATTGTTTTCCTAATCCAGCCTCAATAATCTTTTTAAATGTCGACATCTCAATATCAGTCTTGTTATTCTCAATCCGGGAAATATAAAATCTAGTCGTGCCACTTCTCATGGCAAGTTGATCCTGTGTCAATCCAGCCTTTAATCTTGCTGATTTAATTATATTACCAGGTTTTGTTTCATCAGTATCCATCTGTTGGCTAAGTTGAAATAAAACATCCGGCCCGATTTCATAAGGATGTTTTTCAATCTGTCCTTTTTCATTTTTAATCTCAAATCCAATATTTGGCCACGACAAGGTATAATTTCTCAACCCGACTTTTTCAAATTCTTTCAAATCAAGTAATTTATACTCAACATCCTGCTCGGAAACATTCCAATCGTTGAATATTTTTTCAAAATCCAATAACCTGCTATCGCCATTGTTGAACATACACTGGATTTTAAACCCATCGACTTTCTCAATTTTAATAATCCTGGGCAAATTAAGTCTTTGTCTCATAATCTTGGATTTAATTGTTTAAAGATTTCCATTAGATAATCTTTATTCTCCTTAGCCCAATCGGTCACCTTTTTACGTTGTGCTACCGGTATCTTGCCGATATATGTTTTTAAAGATTCTATCTCGATTAACTCCTCATATTCAGCATAGATGGCATGAAAATGAGGAGGTAAATGTTCCCTTGAATATACATCAATCTTTACTGAATCAATATTCTTAATAGTCGGCATATTTTGTTATCTAATTCGACAACAAAATTAATCAATCCAACTGAATTTCACAAATTTGCGGTACTCTCATTTTATTCATGCAATGTAGGAAGGTTCACACAAAAGAGGATTGCGGGTCCCGAATCCTAATGATCAAGCCGATAAGCTACCCGAGCGGAAAGATGTACACTGAAAACCACCTCAAGCACTCGTGGCCGCACTTGCCGGGTAGCTGATTGTGGTGCGTTTTTTTTATGCTGTCTTCGGATTTATTCGTATTTGTCCTCCAATTGCTTTTAAGACTTTCATTATTGTCGCAAATTGCGGTTTCGCTCCATTTGATAAAGCCTTGTACAAACTTGGTCTACTGAGTCCAGTTTCATCAGCAATTTTTGTCATTCCAATTGATTTTGCAATATGTCCAATTGCAGTAATAACGTCTGAATTATCCCCTTCCTCTAGAACAGCATTGAGATATTCAGCAATCATTTTATTATTGTCTAAATAATCTGCGATGTCAAATCTTGAAGTTTTCATATCTCTATTTTTTAATTTTCT
>JANXZJ010000196.1 GCA_025355585.1 Mariniphaga sp.
TCATTATTCAATTGGTTGATTGAAAAAACAGACATTCAAAGAGCGTCAAAAGTGCGATCCACAAAAGGGCTGATGGTTTATGTCTTTGGAAGGCTCGCTGCTGCTTTCATCCCACTAATTTTTAACCCTTAATTCGCATTATTAGTAAAATCATATCTTCTTCAGATGCTTTCAGACAAAAAAAGTTCCCGTAGCGGGAACTTTTTTTGTCTATAACACTAAATATCTCACCTGTCAAGCCAATTTTTGAACTCTTGCACCCGTTCGCGTGCAACGATAATATCCGGATCATCTGTACCCTCAATTTTGAGGCGGAGACGGCTGTTACTCCATGCCAGGATATTCGTACAGGCATTAATCGAGACAATATACTTTCGGTTTATTCTGAAATAAGTCTCCGGGTCGAGCATAGGTTCAAGTTGATCAAGTGCGTAATCAATACAAAAGGTTCGTTTGTCGGCAGTAAGAATAAAACTTGCTTTCTGACTGTAAAACACCATGATTTCTTCTGCCGGAATGCTTTTAATTTTATCGCCAACTTTCACCATAAATCTTGATTTATATGGTTTTGCAGAAGTGGAGCTTGAGATGGATCGTATCTTTTCAAGTACCAACCCAGGTGAAAAGTGTTTAGCCTTTTCGATAGACTGCTTCAACCGCTCTTCTTCAATTGGCTTTAATAAATAGTCAATTCCATTGGTTCTAAAAGCCTCGACTGCATAATGATCGTAGGCTGTGGTGAAAATAATAGGGCAGTGAACAGCCACCTGGTTATATATCTCGAAACTAAGTCCATCAGCCAATTGAATGTCTGAAAAGATCAGGTCCGGCTCCGGATTATTGTGCAGGTATTTCACCCCGTCCCGGACAGATTCGAGTTTGGCAATGACCACCATATCAGGGGCAACTTTTGACAGCAACCGTTCGAGGTGATTGGCTGCCCTGTTTTCGTCTTCAAGGATAATTACTTTCATTTATCCAGTGATTTAAGAATGGGAACCCGCACCAGAAAACTTGCTTCTGTTGGAATGATTTCAATGGGCTTGTCCGAAAAGAATGCAAATTGCTGAATGATATTCTTTAGTCCGGTTTTCTTGGAGTCATCACCTACATATTTGGGATGTAATGTATTTTCAACCTCCAGATAATCTTTGTCTTTCCGAATAGAAATCCGCAATGGATATACTTCTGAAACTTCGTTGTGCTTCACCGCATTTTCGATTAAAAGCTGTATTGTCATTGGAACAATAAAATCACCGGAATTTGCCTTCACATCATTTTCAATGATCAGTTTATCTTCAAAACGGGTTTTTAATAAAAAAGTAAAAGCACCAATAAATTCCAGTTCATCTTTAAGCGGAACAAGTTCTTTGTCGCGGCTATCAAGCACATAGCGGAACAAGTCACTCAATTGCTGAATAAACTTTATGGCCATGGCCTGATCCTCGTAAACCAGATCGCTCAGCACATTCAAACTGTTGAAAAGAAAATGAGGATTGATCTGATTCCGGAGTGATTCGTACTTGTATGCCATCATTTCAACCTTCAGTTTTTCGGCTTGAATAAACGAGCTTTTCCACGCATGAAAGAACCCAATCGCGGTAAATATCAGTGAAATAGTGAATGAGATCAATAGGGTGTAAGGTACGGATCTGATGATTGATTCCCATGACTTTGAAGGTAAAATGTTATTCCAGATATAATAGTTGAAAAACTGAACCAGGATAAAAGCGCTTATCGAATACCCCAGAAAAACTATTATTTGGATGATTGTCTTTCTTACAGGAGTTTCTATCCACGATATCTTTCGGTCAAGATAAACATGAATGAATTGTAAGCCTGTCCATTGGGTGAAACTGATGCTGAATGCCCAGCAAAATCCAATTAGAAAACTGTGCCAATCACTCAGACCTCCTGTCATAAAAACAAGTAACAGAAAGATGCTCAATAAAGCATTTACAAGTATGTATTTAAATATTGCTGCTGGTTTAATTCTGGCTCTGGGAATATACATTGATGACTGAATTTACAGTGGTTGTCTAACTCGTAAAATTAAAGATAAATCCGGATCCGAAAGAAACTTCTTCCGGATCATGGCTTAAAGGGGTGCTGTCTTCTTTTCCCTTTAACCTTGTATTACTGACATCCTTTCACGATCCCTTCTGCCTGATCTTTTCCCCAGGCTGGATGTATGGATGATTTTGGTTTAAAATTGTCCCAATTGGCCAGTAATTCTTTGGCTTGAGGGCAAAATGATTTCGGATCAAGACCCATGTAAGGTGCTGCGCCAATATCTCCCTGTAATTTAAGCAGCTTTGCCCGGGGATTGGCAGGATCAATCGCCAGTGATTTACCAACTGCTTGTCCTGAAAGTCCGCTGAATTCTTGTCCGCGTTCCATCGGATTCACTACAAGTCGACCTATGAAGTAAAACGACTGAAGCGCATATACTTCCGATTCGTTGGGAACCAATTCAATCAATTTTGCAATCGACTTTTCGGCTACATCAAGGTAACTGTCTTTTTTTGTTGCGTCTGTTGGTTCCAAAAAGCTCATAATAATGTAACAATACGACTGGTAATATACGGGAAGCCACTCGGCTTTTTCGACATCGGCAATCATTTGAAACTTGTTGCCCAAAGCCTGGAAGTCGGCTGCATTTTTACAAGTTGAAAACTGACCGAGCGTTTCGCCCATCGTCTGTAGAAATTCCGGTTTCTGCGCCATTGAGACAAGGCTAACAAATAGTACTGCAAGTGATAAGGTGATTTTTTTCATTATAAATTATTTAAAGTTTATTGTTTAAAATTATTATTTGATATTTGAATTTGCAACACATTAATTTATTATTCTACTCGATCTTATCTAGCTGATTGGCATTACCCTTTCGGGTTAGCGTTATAAAACAGGCAATCACATAAAATCGGTTGGAACTTGGTTGAATTGCTGCACTTTGATAGGTTCCGTTTACATCAGAAGTACTGGCATACCTACGGCCAAATTCATTTTTAAAGCCCATTACATTTGTTACAGCGCCGTAAAGGATGATGTTTTTCCGGTATAGGAAACTCCAGCTCAGATCGAGGCTTCGGTAAGGCAACATTCGCTCGCCATTAAAAATGGGAGAGTTTGGATCGTTGTATACGCGTGGTGAAGAGTATTTGAAATTAGCACCAACAAGCGATCGCAAACCATTCAACCAGTGTTTATAAACCACTGAGAAATTATGTGTGCTCGCAAAAGTTGGGATGGCTGTTTCAGGAAAGTTCCTGTAATCGCGTTTAGTATCGAGGTATGAATACGAAATCCAGTAATCCCCGTTTTTGATCGTTTTGCTGTCTCTCCAAAATAGGTCAAGCCCTTTTGCGTAACCACTTCCAAGGTTTGTATAACTTGTCGGCAGGTAAAATTCGCCACCATTTGTCTTCACTAAATTCTTATAATCTTTGTAATATAATTCGATGCGAAGTGTGCGATTATTTACAGACGACTGGTAGCTAAACGTATAATGATCCGCACGTTCCGGATTAATACGATTTGTATAAAGCAGGTAATCATCCACTGGATTTTGATTGAACCAACCGTAAGCAAGCGAGAATTGACTGTTTTCAGTCACCTTATAGGCGGTCGAAAGACGCGGAGACAAATTCAGACTTTTCAGGTAATCGGAATATTCAACGCGTGCCCCAATCCGGGTTACAAATTTAGAAGATGCATATACCTGCACCTCTGTAAATCCCGCGATTGTGTTATTAGTAAAGTTATTATCATGAGTTTCGGTTGGCATAATGACGTTTTGCGAATAGGTTTTGGTAAAGAATTCACCCCCAAATTTAAGACTAAACTTTTCGGTGAAAAGATAGTTAATACTATTCTTCAGATGAGCTCCGATAATTCTTTTTCCAATGGTGGTCTGGTCATAACGGATATCATCATAGTTATTTGTGAAGGAAGCAGCAGAATTCATCGCCAGTTTTTCGCCCAAATGGCCATTCCACGAGGCATTCATAAAATAATTTTCATTCGCGAGATGATAGTCAAAAGAACTTCCACCCGGTTCAATATTTTCCTGGTTGATCGTGAAAGCATCTTTGTTGAAACTTGTATAAAATTTAAACATGCCCGTTTTACCCGTCTTTTGCCTGACACTTAACGCACCAGTTGCCGATTCTGGCGCGTGAATCCAGTTGTAATTTTGAGCTGTCATACTCATATAGGGTGCTAAATTATTGTAAGTCAGCGAGCCGGTAGCAGCACCATTTTTCCATAATTTAGTTCCTGCCACCTCCGTACCTATTGACAGAACCGATAAATCGAGCTGATCTTCAGCCGGCATATCGTTGGTATTGAGCAACAAAACGGACGAAAGTGCCTGGCCATATTCTGCTGAATAACCACCCGTACTGAAAATCGTCCCCTTAAACATAAACGGATTGAACCTGCCACGTGTTGACAGGTTGGGGGCAGACGAATTATACGGTACATAAACAAGTGAACCGTCGATATAGGTTTGTGATTCTTCGCTGTCGCCACCTTTTACAAACAACCGGCCCGATTCGCCATTGGTAGTTGTTCCGGGAAGCGATTGCAGTGCACCATAAACATCGCCTTTAGCGCCGGCAGTGGTCACCATATCCATCGGGGTAATGATGACCGCCTGTTTTTTGTCGCCTGCTTCAAAAGTCCCCGCAGTGATGGTTACTGCCGTCAATTGATTAAAAGCTTCTTTCAACTGGACATTTACACGGATGGTATCGCCTTTCAATTCCAGCTTTTGCACAGCCGGCTCATATCCCATGAACTCAACACGAAGGTCAAACGTTCCTGTCTTTTTAGTTTTTAATATAAAATGACCGTTTTCGTTGCCCGAAGTTCCGTCGTAAGTACCTATCAAATAAACATTGGCACCGGGTAAGGCTTCACCTTGTTCCTGCGTCACTTTTCCGGTAATAACCGTCTGCGAAAATGCTTGCAGGTTGATCAGGCTAAAGAGGATATAGAAGTAGATGGGTTTCATTTTGCTGACTTTTCATGTTGTTCGGTATAAAGGTGAAACAAAACTTGTGTGGCTCAAAAAAACAGTTGATGAACTGTTGAATTTGGATGTTGAAATGCATTAAAACAAGGTACTTTCCAATGAATGGAATTGCAACTTACGTCTACACATTTTAATCAAACAATGATCCTTCAATTTTCACCAACAATTAAATATATTTGTATTTTTAAGAAAAAATAATATTAAAAAAAATCAGCCATGAGCAGAATTTCTGAAAGTATGATCGGGGATGAATTCAGTGATCCTTTGGAATATATGGATCAACCCGGAAGGAAAGCGAATAGAAAATCATCGTTAATGGACAATTATGATGACGAAGATGATGAAGAAGAAGAATACGATGATGATGATGAAGAAGAATTTGAGGAGGAAGACGAATAATGATCATTCCGATTTCATCTGAAAATTATTGGTTTGATGACCGGTTGAAGGTTCATGTATTGAATTTTCAACCGGTTAATTTATGAGTTTGATCAGCCAATATTTCAATTAAAATAATTCACCCCTCATTACACTTTTCCGGAATGAGGGGTGAAAAATAGTTTACTTAGCTTTCGGCGGTTTAGGCGTCTGAACTGAGTCATGAACATCGAAATCCCAATCGGCCAAACGTTTGGGGTTTTTCTGGTTAAGTGTTTTAAACAAATTTTTGCTTGCCTGAACAGTTTCCTTTATTTCAGGAACGCAAAGATCGCGTTCGCGATAATCCTTATCCGCTTGCTTCCTCAATTCTTCAGCCTCGTGATGCTTGGCTAGTGTAGGTTTAACCTTTGTTCAGATCTTATTTCGGCTGGTTCCGTTGGGTTTTAAAAGCGGCGAAGCTTCACCATCAGACTCATGTTTCTCTTTCAAATGAGGAGGTAAGTCGGCAAGAAATTGAATGATTTTGACCCAGCTTAGGGGTAAGCCGGAGAGAATTTGATTATTTTGAACTTTGAGAAGGCGGAGCGGAACTGAAATGATCCGCACTGATCTCGAAAGATGATACTTTTTAGAAGCGATTCAATTAATTTTCAACCACCAACCGGTAACCCACATTGTGAATGCTTTCAATCTTTACGGCAGAATCAGACCTGAGCAATTTCCGGAGCCTCGAAATAAAAACATCCATGCTACGGCTCGAAAAGAAATGGTCGTTTCCCCATACAGCATTGAGGATATCATCGCGCCGCAGCACCTTATTCCGGTGTTCGAGCAGGTAGGAGAGCAATACAGCTTCGCGGTAGGTAAGATCCTGGTGAACATCATCCAGCGTCAGCCGCTGGCTTTCAGCTGAAAATGTAAATTTACTGAACTTTATTATCTCATTTTTAGGTTCCTGTCTAACCTGGACTTTGCTCCGTTTCAGAAAAACTTCGATTTTAAGGACGAGTTCCTCAATGCTGAAAGGCTTTGTAATATAATCATCTCCACCCTGTTGTAATCCGAATATCTTATCTTCGTGTGTCGACCGGGCTGTCAGAAAAATAATGGGAATTTCCTCGTTAAAGCTCCTGATCTTGCGTGCCAATGTAAAACCATCCATCTTCGGAAGCATCACATCGAGAATACAGATATCGTAAATATGGGTCGAAATTTTTTCAAGTGCAGCCAATCCATCCTCGCAAAAATCAACCGAATAACCTCTTATCTCCAGATTGTCGCGCGTTACAAACGACAACGTAAGATCATCCTCGACGTACAGAATTCTTCCCTTGCTCATTTTCTTTTTTTCTTTTCTGGTATTTCAATCACAAAAGTGGTTCCCTTGCCGGGTTCACTGGTTAAACCAATTGTCCAGTGATGGGCATCACAGATCGTTTTTACATAATACAATCCTAGACCAAATCCCTTCACATCGTGAAGATTGCCTGTCGGAATCCGGTAAAACTTCTGAAAAATGCGGCGCTGGTATTCGGAATTAATTCCGGGCCCATTGTCGCTGATCCTGATTAAAACCGATTTCCCGGTATTTTCGGTTTCAATCGTGATAACCGGCTCCTTGCCCGAATATTTCGAAGCATTGTCAAGAAGATTGTGCAGAATATTGGTAAGGTGAAGCACATCCGCCTCAATGTCTTCAACTGAATCTGCCAGGTTTGTATTCAGAACGAGCTGCCGGTTTGAATTTGCCTTGCAGTTTTCAGCTACCTTCAAAATCAGCGAATTCAAACCAACCTGTTCCTTTTTAAGATGAAAACTTTGGCTTTCAATCCGTGCGATCTGAAGCACCTTGTCTACCTGCAGGTTCAGGCGATTGTTCTCCTGCTTGATCACCGAACCATAGGTATAAAGGCGGCCCGGATCGTTGATAATATTGGGATCCATAATTACATCTGCCGAGATATTGATACTTGAAATGGGGGTTTTAAACTCGTGGGTCATGTTATTAATGAAGTCCTTTTGCATCTCCGACAACCGTTTCTGCTGGAGGATCACAAAAATGGCATAAACAAAGAAAATAATCGCAACGAGAAGCAGTCCCATAAAGAAAAACCAGATCACCATGTCGCCTGTGATCGTATTTCGCAACAATGGAAAGTTAACGCCGAAATAATAGATATACTGATCGTATTTCGGAAGATTGGCGGTAAGCACATTGGGTTTGGCATTGCCGCTTTTGGCAATATAATTACCATACTCCATCTTTTCGGTCTGGCAATTGTAAATCGCATATTCAAAATCGGTCTGAAGATTTAACTTGTCAAATTCAGCTTTCAGGTAAAACTCGAGGATATTGGCATCAATCACGCTGTTAATATCCACAACAAAGTAATTGGAAGAAAGCTGACGGATCGGATTAGCGTGCGGAAGAGCCGTCTGGTTATATTTGCTCATCTTTTCGGCAACATTTCGCAGACCAATCAATACACTCTGAACGAACTGCTTCTCCTTGATATTCCACGCGTTTTGGAGAAAATAGACTTGTATCGAGATAATCCCGATAATGGCAAAAGCCCCAAGCAAAACGACGAACCGGATCTGTTTCTGACGCATTATAAATTCTGAAAGAGTAAGATTGAAAATCAAATAACAGGATTGGTTTTCCTGGTATTAACACCCGATAAAGTTAAGAAAATTAAGAAATTGCTTCCGCTATTTGTGGTTCGTTTACATACTTTTACATTTCATTAGGTTTATTTTACATTTAATTGTTCCAATTAAACAGGAAATACCTCATATTTGCATTGTTTAATAATCAAAATAGTAAAAAGATGAAAAAACTAATTCTTTTATTGATTTTACCTTTAGTGGTAGCCTTATATTCAAATGCTCAAACTGCAACACCAGCACCGGTGAATGCGAATGCACCCGTTGCAAAATGGGATAAAATGGTGAATGACTTTGGTGATATTGCTTTGGGAGTTCCAAAAACTGCTGAATTCACGTTGACAAATGCAGGGAAAGAGCCATTAATTATCAGTTCTGCGAAGGCTTCATGTGGCTGCACAAATCTGAAATACGCATCGGAGCCCATTTTACCGGGTAAAACCAGTGTTGTTTCGGCTACTTACAATGCAGCAGCACAAGGAGTGTTTACAAAGACAGTTACTGTGATCACCAATGCAGATCCGAATCCGGTCGTATTGCAAATCAAAGGAAACGTATTGCCGAAACAATAAACGGGCAATTAATCAGTTATAAAGGTGAGATCTTCGGGTCTCACCTTTTTTGTTGAATGCAATTTCAGAAAAGCTGAAAAGGACAATGCTGTCAGGCTTTGTCCTTTTACAAAAATTAATAAACAAGTGCTTATTCTAATCCTTTTATTATGAATAAAATCCTCACCTAAATTATATCAGGAAACCGGTTTTGATAATTTTTTAAAGTTAAAATATGTTAATGGATGAAAATTGATATCTATCCGAAAAAAATACGCATCAACTATCAAACCAAACACACTCAATATTAAATTATTACAGATATCTTTCATACAATGTTTCTAAAAACGATCAGGTGCAAATAAGCCAATATGGGAAATGTGCAACTCTTATTCGGAATTGTGTAACTCTTCCCTGATCAAAAGAGCTCACCTTTGCATTGTAATAAAAACAAGAGTAAAATTTAAATTTGAATAATATGAAAGCTTTAAAATTAGTCGCACTGGGAATTGTGCTTTTTTTTGCCGGTGCAGCCAGCGCGCAGGTATCAGTCCGTTTTAACGTTGGTTTACAGCCGCAATGGGCTCCGGCAGGTTACGAAGATTCACGCTACTACTATTTGCCTGATGTCGAGTCCTACTATGATGTGGAAAATTCAATGTTTATTTATTACGAAGGAAATTCGTGGGTACATCGCAGTTACCTTCCCAACCGATATAGGAATTATGATTTGTACAACGGGTACAAAGTAGGAATGGGTGATTATCGGGGAAATACACCTTATTATAACCACCGTGAATACCGTGAAAGGTACGCAAATGGTCGGAACAGATTTGCGCAAAGAACGATTGGCCAAAGACCGGGAAGAGAATATTACCGTGAAAGCAATGATCGTGAAAGAAACCAGGTAAACAGAGGCCGCTATAATAGAATTAGTGGCAATGACAGACGAGGCGATGCCAGTTATGACAGACGCGGTTATGAAAGAAATGACCGTAGTCGTGGTAACAGAAACGATAACAGGAATAACGATCATGGCTCCAGAAGTTCCAGGGATAGGGGCGAACGCGAAAATGGTAATCGGGACAGGCGGTAAAAATCGTTTTATTTGAAATATTCAGAGGTCATCGCAAAGGTAAAATTGAGATGACCTCTTTTTTTATTTAAACAAAAAGCCGGACTCTTGCGTAGTCTTATATAAAATCCGTGGATTTAGGTTGTCAACATCAAATCGTTAAATATTGATTCAGTTAATTCAAACACTTTTTCGATGCACTAAAAAAACCTACTTTTGCCCGGAGTTTTAAACCGTTTATTCAAAACAGATATGGCAGATATTCAAAAAACAATGCTCATGATCCTCGATGGATGGGGCATTGGCGATAAAACAGCTTCGGACGTAATATATTCCACACCAACTCCTTTCATTGACTCGTTGTATAAAAAATACCCGCATAGCCAACTCCTTGCCAGTGGCGAAAATGTTGGATTACCCGACGGGCAAATGGGAAACTCTGAAGTGGGACACCTTAATCTTGGCGCTGGCCGTGTTCTCTATCAGGATCTTGTAAAAATCAATAAAGCGATCAGGGAGAAAACTTTATGGAGCAATCCGCAGATTTTAAAAGCATATAACTATGCCAAAGAGAACAACAAGCAAGTTCATCTGATCGGTTTAATCGGTCCTGGCGGTGTTCATGCACTGAGTTTACATATGATTGCACTGGCACAGATCGCCACCGAATTGGGATTAAAAAAGATTTTTGTCCACGGACTGACGGATGGTCGTGATACAGATCCCCGTTCGGCTTACGATTTTGTGAAGGAAGATCTTAAGGCACTCGAACATACAAATGCAAAATTTGCTTCCCTTGTCGGACGTTATTACGGGATGGACCGCGACACCAACTGGGATCGTATAAAACTGGCCTATGAGCTGCTTACCAAAGCGGTAGGTAAAAAACGTAATGATGTCCTCGCAGCGATTCAGGAGTCGTATGACGAAGGAACAACTGATGAATTCATCAAACCAATCGTATTTACAGATGATCAGAATCAACCACTTACAACGATACAAGAAGGTGATGTGGTGATCTGTTTCAACTACCGCACCGACCGATTGCGCGAGCTCACGATTGTTTTCACACAGGAAAACCATGCTGAACAAGGGATGCATACAATGCCATTGGAATGGTATACAATGACTAATTATAAAAAGGCATTTCAGGGAATCAATGTCATTTTCAACAAAGACAATGTACTAAATACAATTGGTGAAACGGTTTCGAATGCAGGACTAAAACAGATCAGAATCGCTGAAACAGAGAAATTCGCTCACGTCACATTCTTTTTCTCGGGAGGTCGCGATAGTGAATTTCCGGGCGAAAAACGTATCCTGATCCCTTCGCCAAAAGTTGCGACCTACGACCTTCAACCCGAAATGTCGGCTTTTTTGGTAAAAGATGCAATTGTAGCTGAAATCAATGCGAAAAGCGCCGATTTTATCTGCCTCAACTTTGCCAATGGCGACATGGTAGGGCATACAGGTGTTTACAGCGCAATTCAGGCAGCCGTCAAAGCAATTGATCAATGTGTAAATGAGGTCGTAACAGCCGCACGTGCCAACAATTACGATGTAGTGATCATTGCTGACCATGGAAATGCGGACTTTGCCCTCAATGCAGATGGCAGCGAAAATACAGCTCATTCGTTGAACCCTGTGCCGTTTATCTGGGTAACAAACCAGCCAAATGGAAAAGCTTCCAATGGAATTCTGGCGGACGTCGCCCCTACCCTTCTCTCCATTATGGGTCTCGCTATTCCTTCAGATATGACCGGAAAAGTGTTGATTGAAAAATAACATCAATCGTAATTGTCTAATTATCAAATACTAAAAACGAATATCAGATTCCGGTTATTGGTCATTGCCGATAGCCGGAATTTCAACATTATATGCTGCAAATAGGAAAAACAATCATCAGTCTGGATGTCATTCAAAAAGAGTTCTGTTGCGATCTGGACAAATGCAAAGGAGGTTGTTGTGTCGATGGTGACAGCGGCGCCCCCATTACGTTGGAAGAGGCTGATTTAATTGAAGAAATGTACCCTGATTATCAGGAGTATCTTTCGGATCTTAACAAAGCGGAGATCAAAATTCAGGGTTTTTCAGTCATTGATGGTGATGGCGACCTGGTTACACCGATCGTAGGAAATAATGAGTGCGTCTTCACTTTTACTGATGAAGAAGGCATTACAAAATGTGCCATCGAAAAAGCATATTTCGAAAAGCATATTGCCTTCAGGAAACCGGTTTCCTGTCACCTTTTCCCGATCCGGATAACTGAATATAAACGATTCGATGCTGTTAATTATCAGGAATTGGATATCTGTAAACCGGGAAGAATCTGCGGAAAAAGCAATGGATTACCACTCTGGCAATACCTCAAAGAGCCACTTGTCCGTAAATATGGACTGGAATGGTACAAAGAGTTAACTTATGCAGCTGAAAATCTTCCTGAGGAATAATGCGTATTTGAAAATTGGGAAGGCTATTGCATAAAATGTCACGATAATTCGAATATTATCTTAGTTGACCCAGTTACCATTAATCATTGACCATTACATTTAGTTTCCTTCGGCAACCACCGTCATTTCAATATTACCTTCATTGACTGCAACAGCATCAACAAGATACGAAGGAACAAGCCGATCTCCATTGCTGATTGTAGACAAGTAAGGCTGTGTTGGTTCGTTTTTAGCCAGATGCATAGCAAGCTCAGCAGCTGTTGAAGCCATCGTCTTGATTCTTTTATACACTGTAACTGATTGATTTCCTTTCATAATTTGCTGAATGTTTGGAGCATCTGCATCCTGACCAGCAACTGCAACCTTCCCTTCCAAACCATTCTCTTTCAATGCCTTAATTGCACCAATGGCCATTGCATCGTTTCCACAGATGATTGCATCAACCTTATTTGCCATGCTATCAAGCGCAGCTTTTGCCAATCGGTATCCTTCGTTTGTAGTCCAATAGTTTCCAAACTGTCGAAATGCAATGTTGATCTCTTTACGTGCAACAAAAGGTTGTAATATATTAAGCTGCCCAATATACAGCATACGACTGTTGTTGTCATTCGGTGGGCCGCCTATTAGCACATAATTGCCTTTTGGTTTAATTTTTGAAAGATATTCAGCCTGGATTTCACCTACCCTGACATTATCGGTAGAGACATAGTAATCTAACCGGCAATTATTTATCAACCTGTCGTAAGCAATAACCATTATGTTTTTTTCATGCGCAAGATCAACAATTTTTGCCGCAGTCAACTGGTTAACAGGTATTACCACAAGTACCTTTACACCTTCATTTATCAACCCTTTTGCTTGCTCTAATTGCATAGCCGCATTATTATCTGCAACTCTTACCAATGCAACTCCACCCAATTGCTTCACTGCATTGACAAAATACTTTTGGTCGTTTTGCCATCGCGGAGTTTCAAAACTATGAACAAGCAACCCAATTTTAGGGTGTTTGTTGGTACAACCGGCAAAGATTAACCCTGCCAGCAGAAAAAACGAAAAAATCGTAGTTCTCATCTGATATTTGATTTTTGGATTAATAATTACAGTAAATAAATCAAGATCAATTATTTACGCCATAACAGCAGGAAACAGCAGGGAGCCGATTTAGTTTTGAAGAAATATTGATGAGTAGTTTATAATCAAAGGTACAGAACAATTCTAAAAAATGTCATATTTCCAAAATAATTTTTCAGAAAATTTAACAATTCCACTCTGTAAAAAACTGATCAAGAAATCGGAGCATAAAACTGTGGCGTTGTTCAGCCAAAGTTCTACCCATTGTTGTCTGCATCTGATCTTTTAATAGCAAGAGCTTCTCGTAAAAATGATTGATGGTCGGGGCAGTACTTTTCTTATAGTTTTCAAAATCGGTGTGCAACTCGGGTGCAATTCCCGGGTCATAAATCCCTCGTCCGCGACTTCCACCATATGCAAACGTTCGTGCGATTCCTACTGCACCTATAGCATCCAGTCTGTCTGCATCCTGCAATACTTTACATTCCAAATCATTAGTCGAGGTATTAACTCCAGCCCCCTTAAAACTCACCCCCTCGATAATCTCGCAAATCCGATTTGCTACGTTGTCCTTGAGACCACATTTTATAAGCCATTTTTTGGCTTTTTCTTGTTCTCCCTCGTTTCCGACGAGTTTCCAATCATCAATGTCATGCAGCAATGCGGCCAGTTCAACAATGAACAGGTCTGCTCCCTCAGATTTACCGATCATTAATGCCAGTTTTCTTACACGATGGATATGCCACCAATCATGACCTGATGAATCGCCTTCCAGAACCGATTTTACAAAATTCTCAGTCGCCGTCAACAAAATTTCATTTTCCACAAATTACAGATTTATAGTTTATTATCAGTTGTGTTAATCATCCTATTGCCAAGCTTAACCGGCTTTCGGCTTTCAGGAACCATCAACAAAAGAACTGCGTTGAAAGTACAAAAAGAACGATACAAGATAAAATGCAAACGATTATCTTTCGTATTTTTAAAATTTAAATTGGATTTAACGGTTATGATTTGGCTATATTTGTAGCTGAAAGAATTTAGAATGATAGAAAAAGAACTCACCGGCAGATGGGCGAAAGGTGTCATCATCCGAAAGGAAATTGACAAATATCTGATTGATGGTAAAGACTTTATTAACGAAGTGGATATTTTTTCCCGTCTCAAAAAAAATGCAAATCCAGGTGTAAAATTTATTCGCGATATACTTCAAAAATCACTTTCAATTAAAACCCTTACTCCCAACGAAACTGCTGCCCTACTAAATGTTACTGACCCTGAAATATGGGAAGAGATCTTTCAGGCAGCACTCGAAGTGAAGAAAAAAGTTTACGACAACAGGATCGTATTTTTCGCACCGCTCTATTGCTCAAATTTCTGTGTAAACAATTGTGCCTATTGCGGTTTTCGTGAGGCGAACAACCGCGAAGTGAGACGCATCCTCACCATTGATGAGATCAAACGCGAAACCAGCTCAGTCATAAATGAAGGGCATAAACGATTGATACTGGTCTTCGGAGAACACCAGCGGTCGGATGTTGATTATATGGCGGCAGCGGTAAAAGCGGTTTACACAGTTGAAGAACCTTCCCCTGTTTCGGGCAAACCTTCGTCGATCCGGCGCGTAAATATTAATGCTGCTCCGATGGAGAGCGCCAAACTGAAAATTCTCAAAGAAGCGGGTATCGGGACATACCAGGTTTTTCAGGAAACCTATCATCATGAAACTTACCGGACAGTACATCCAGCCAATACGCTTAAAGGTGATTATCAGTGGCGGCTTTATGCGCTTCACCGTGCAATTGATGCAGGACTCGATGATGTGGCAATTGGTGCACTTTTCGGATTATATGACTGGCGTTTCGAAGTAATGGGATTGTTATATCACACCCTTGACCTCGAAAGACAATTTGGCATTGGTCCTCACACAATTTCGTTTCCACGTATGACGCCGGCTTCAGGCTCCACCTTAAGTGCAGACTCGCCCTATCACGTTTCGGACGAAGATTTCAAAAAATTAGTTGCCGTGTTGCGGCTTTCTGTTCCGACTGCCGGCATGATCGTTACGGCACGCGAAAAAGCCGAAATTAAGAAGGAAGTTTTTCAGCTCGGATGCACTCAGACCGACGCATCAACCCGCATTGGAATAGGTGCTTACAGTGATCAGAAATCAGAAATCAACCTCGACAGGAAGCAGTTCACGATTGGCGATCCGCGCGATCTGGATGACGTCATCCAGGAGGTGGGCAAACTGGGATTTATACCTTCCTTTTGCACAGCCGGCTACCGTTGCGGACGAACTGGTGAAACCATTATGGGTATGCTAAGTCATTGTGAAGAAGGCAAGTTTTGTAAACTGAATGCAGTCTTAACCTTCCGTGAATACCTGACCGATTATGCTTCAAATGAAGCCCGTGAGATCGGAGAGCCTTTGATTCTAAAAGAAATCCGCGAAATTGAATCGATGGATTACTTCAGGAATAAACCTCATCTGTTACAGAAATTCCGTAGTGAATATGGCGAAATATTAAGCGGAAAAAGGGATCTTTATTTGTAATTGAGAGTTCGGGGTACGACTGAGAGCGAAAAATGAAATGACGATGTCATTTCAACATGTTTCATCATATATCAACAAATCAAATAACTAACTATATGGCTTTATCGAAATTAAGACTTTGTGTTCTATTTATTTTGGTTGCGTCATTTTGTGATGCCCAGGATTATCAGGTGATCTCACCTGATAAAAAAATCGTTGTCACACTCAAAAACGGAGATGAACTAAGTTATTCCGTAAAGTTTAATGACAGACCTGTGATTCAGGAATCGGCACTTGGTTTCGAATTTAAAGCAGAACCTGCAATGAACAAGGGGTTTACAGTAATTGACAAACAGGAAAGTAACATCAATGAAACATGGAAACCCGTTGTGAAATCAAAACACGCAGAAATAGTCAACAACTACAACGAATTGCAAATCATGCTTAAAGAAAAAACAGGATTGATGCGCCAGATGGAGCTTTCTTTCCGGGCTTTTAACGACGGAATAGCTTTTCGGACCAAACTCTACCGAAGTGAGAAGAATGGTCACAGGCAGATTACGAAAGAGCTCACAACCTTTTCGATTCCTGGTAATCCCAAAGCATGGGTAGTCGAATATGGCAGTTATTCCAGTTCGAATGAGTCGGAGTTTTTTGAACGACCACTAAATTATGTCACGGATAAAACGATTGCAGGAATGCCATTTCTTATGGATTATGGTAAAAAATGTTGGGTAGCGATTACCGAAGCCAATATTGACAATTATCCTGCCTTTTACATCGGAACGAATGGCAAACAGAATGTCCTTACTACCAAACTGGTTCCAATTCCAGGGGAAGAAGAATCCGGCGTGAAAGCCCGTTTCGACGATGAGGTTTATACGCCATGGAGGGTGGTGATGATTGGTGACACGCCTGGAAAACTCATTGAATCTGAGATTGTCCAGAACTTAAACGCACCTTGCGCCATTGCTGACCCGTCGTGGATAAAACCTGGAATGAGTGCCTGGGATCATTGGTGGAGTGGTGAAGTAAAAATGGAAATGCCTGTCATTAAGCAATACATCGATTTTGCTTCGCAAATGGGGTGGCCATATATGCTTGTCGACTGGCAATGGTACGGGAAATTCAATACACCCGAAGCCGACATCACCAAATGGGCGACGCAGATTGACATGCCGGAGATCATCAGTTATGCAAAATCGAAGAATGTAAAAATTATCCTATGGCTCTATAACAGTGATGTTAACCGCAATTCAGCTTACAAAAAGGCATTCCGGTTGTACCACAAATGGGGCATTGCAGGTGTAAAGATCGATTTTATGGATCGCGATGACCAGGACATGGTAAACTGGTATCGCGACATCATCAGATGTACCGCAGAGAACCAGCTCCTGATTGATTTTCACGGCGCGTTTAAACCCGATGGAATTATTCGTACCTACCCCAATATGATCACGCGTGAAGGGGTAATGGGAAATGAATACTATAAATTTTCGGAGAAGATGAGTCCGGAACACAATGTAAAACTGACCTTTACACGCATGCTCGCCGGACAGATGGATTATACTCCCGGAGCTTTTCTGAATGTGACCAAAGAACAATATAAGAATCAGACACCCGCTGTTGTTTGGAATACACGTGCCGCTGAACTTTCAAAGTTTGTAATCTACGAAAGCCCGTTAACGGTGGTATGCGATCATCCCGATAATATTCTGAATCAGCCCGGAGCCGATTTTCTAAAACTGGTTCCAACAGTATGGGACGACATCCATTTTATTGATGGTTATCCGGGTGAATATGTGGCCATTGCTAAAAGAACCGGAACAGATTGGTTTATAGGTGTGATGAACAACAGCAAAGAGAAGGAGATCGCTATCAAAATGGACTTTATTTCAGCCGGAGAACATACAATTGAGATCTGGGCAGATGCAAAAGACGCCAATAAAGCACCTAAAAATTTGAAGATTTCGACTCAGAAAGTAAAATCAGGAGATCTTTTAAAAATTAAACTGGCCAATAATGGCGGATGGGTAGCAAGGATTACTATACGTTAACTATCTGTTTTGAAACAACTGGTTATTGGTAACCAGAAGCCAGAAATAAATTTTATTTAATGCAACCTTTTCAGTGTCCTCGATAAAGAATTATAAATGACTTTTGCCAATGACAGCCAATTTCAGAATTATTGAGACGATGGGGTTTTGACGACATCTAAAATCATTGTAACTTAATGAACTCTATGAACCTACCCGGTTTTGATCCTGAAATTCTTGAGAAACGTTTTCCTTATTTCGAACCAGCACTGCGTCGGGCAATTGGTCTTGAAGGGAGAATTACGGAGCTAGACCATGGCGATGAAATGATACGCGAAGGACAGTATATCAAATCCTTTCCGCTATTGCTCGAAGGAATTGTCAGGGTATGCCGAATGGAAGATGATGGGCGCGAACTGTTACTTTACTACCTCAATCCGGGCGAAGTTTGCGCAATGGCACTGACCTGCTGTATTGGCCATACCAAAAGCAACATCAGGGCAATAGCAGAAAGTAAAGTTACAGTGGTGCAGATTCCTATTCCATGCCTTGATCTATGGATCGTGCAATTTCAAAGCTGGAAAGAGTTCATTATGTATGCATACCGAAAAAGGTTCGACGAACTGCTTGAGACAATTGACAGTATCGCATTCAAAAATATGGATGACAGGCTGATCAAATTTTTTCTTGACCGTTACCGTACAACCGGTTCAACGATTTATGACGGGACCCATCAGGAAATCGCATTGTTGCTAAATACATCGCGTGAGGTAGTATCCCGGTTGCTAAAAAAACTGGAGCACGGCCGGCAAATCATTATCTCAAGGAATAAAATTGACTTTACGATGCTGATTTCCTGAAAGGGATGAATTCATTATTCTAAATATTTTTCAAATTACTTTGATTTTTCTAACTTTTATTTAATTTTGGTAAGAAATTCCTGAAAACTATAATTCTAAACCTAGTAGAATCTCCCTATAATACCAATTACCAGCAATTAGTTTTCCGGAATAGTATCTTTTTCCGTTGTGTTGTCGCTAATTTCAATAATAAACTTAAATAGTTAATATGGAAAAGCCAATAAATGGATCCGACAAAAAACCTGGAAACAATGAACTGACACCTAAAGGGTTTAAGCCTGATCGAAGGAGATTTGTAGAGACAGTCGCAACAGCAGCAGCAGCAATAACGATTGTTCCACGTCACGTTTTGGGAGGAAATGGATTTGTTGCCCCGAGCGACAAAACAACACTCGCCTACATTGGGGTAGGAACACAGGGACTCCGGGAATTGCTTCCTCTTCTGGATATTCCAGAACTACAAATCATTGCAGTGTGTGATCCACAAAAAGCAGCTACAGGCTATCTCGACTGGGGAAAAGAAGGGCTCCGGAATGAGATCCGGGAAAAACTTAAAAATCCCGGATGGAAATCAGGCGGAGATGATACAATTCCGGGAGGACGCGACAATGGAAAGGCAATTATTGATGAATACTATCAAAAATTCCGTCCGGATCAGAGACTCAACGGATGTAATGCTTATGCCGATTTCAGGGAACTTTTCGAAAAAGAGAAAGACCTGGATGCCGTCAAAGTGATGACACCCGATCATCTTCACGGACTTATTGCTACAGCAGCAATTAAAAAAGGAAAGCATATTTCGATTCACAAACCGTTATCAAACAGGTTGCACGAAGGAAAAAAAGTAATTGAACTTGCGCGAAATAATCCAAATGTTACAACCCACCTGATTCCATGGGATTACAACGGTTCGATGGAAATGGTAATGAAATGGATTGGTGAAGGGAAAATCGGAACGCTCAAAGAGGTACACAACTGGTCGAACCGTCCGGTATGGCCGCAATATCCCACCTTGCCTACTGATACCCCGCCAATACCCAAAGATTTCAATTGGGATTTATGGTTAGGACCAGAGGCCAATCGCCCCTATCATCCGTATTATACAAACATGGTTTTCAGGGGATGGTACGATTTCGGCGGAGGATCGATGGCCGACATGGGGCATTACAGCCTTTGGACCGTTTTCAAAGCGCTGGAACTTGAATCTCCTACCATCATTGAGCCAAATCTTAGCCACGTTTGCGGAATAAAAGACGCTACCGCATTCCAGGTAAAAAACGACTTCTCCTTCCCAATGGCTTGTTCTGTTCGATTCAAATATCCGGCTAAAGGTTCCCGACCTGCAGTTGATTTATGCTGGTATGACGGGGGCATGCGTCCACCCGTTCCGGAAGAGTTATTCGAAGATAATAAAGAATTACCCGCCGAAGGGATGATGTTCGTCGGGGATAAGGGGAAAATACTCGCAGGATTTCATGTCGATAACCCGACGTTGATTCCTGAAAAGCGGATGAAAGGAATCGAGACAGAAATACTCAGCACAACAACAGACAGACCAACAGGATTTCAACTTTTTCTAAATGCTTGCCGAAATGGTAAACAGTGCCCGGGAAGTTTCACAGAAGCGATGCCGATTACCGAAGCCGTAAATCTTTATGCAGTAGCGTTAAGAGTTGGTCATCTGCTAAAATACGATGGATCCAATATGAAAATAACCAATATACCCGATGCCAACAAATATCTGTTGCGCGAGTACCGTATGGGATGGAATCCCGACACTATTTAAATGTATTAAACCACTGAAAAAAATCAATATGGTCGCACTAAACAGAAGGCAGTTTATCGAAAAAAGTATGTTGGGATTGGGTTCTGCAGCCCTTTTATCACATCTTCCATTGACCGGTCAGGCTGACATTGTAAGTTCACACCCAAAGCATATCGTTGGATTTCAGGTCTATACTATTCGGGAGATGTTGGTGAAAGATTTTCCCGGAACATTGAAAATGATGGCGAACCTTGGTTACCAAGCAGTTGAAATGTGTTCTCCTCCCGGATATATTTCTTCTGGATTTGAACCACTCGTAAAAATGAAACCCGAAGAAATGCGTAAGATCATTACAAACGCAGGACTTAAATGCGAAAGTTCACATTTCACATTCGGCGAATTAAAGGATAATCTGGCAGAACGGATTGATTATTCCAAAAAACTGGGATTAACTCAAATGATCTGCTCAAGTTTCTGGCTTCCCAAAGAAGCCACAATGAGTGACTGGTTAAAAGCGTGTGACCAGTTGAATGAAATTGGAATGAAGACCAAACAAGCCGGACTTCAGATGGGATTTCACAATCATCATATGGAATTCGAAAAGATTGATGGAGCATTGATTTACGATGCTATATTAAAACAATTTGACCCAGCATTGATTAAAATGCAATTTCAGGTGGCAGTGATCAGTATCGGATACAAGGCTTCCGACTATTTCTTAAAGTACCCCGGAAGATTTATCTCGGCGCATCTGGCGGACTGGTCTTCAGACGAAAACAAACAAGTTCCTGTAGGTAAGGGAATTGTAGACTGGGGAGAGTTTTATAATGCAGCCGAAATAGCCGGAGTAAAGAATTTCTATGTTGAGATGGATATGGATAAATTCAAGGAGAGCGTCGAAAATATCCAGACGATGTAGAAGAAAAAACTTAAATAAAAACAAAAAAGCCGGTTATGTGACTAAAGTTACTGACCGGCTTTATTCGTTTCTGTTTATTTGTATTCAAAATTAAAATACAATGAAGGAAAAACTTATAAAATATCGCTTCAAAATACTGTTTGTCATCTTTGGCGGAATCGCAGGATTCCTTTACTGGCGATTTGTGGGCTGCACAACCGGGACTTGCCCGATCACGTCGAACTGGTATGCAAGTGTCCCTTATGGGATGTTATTTGGATGGTTGATCGGCGATTTAGTTAAACCCAATAAAAAAATTGAAATAAAAGATGATAATCAATAAATTGGCTACTTCATTGGTGATTCTGGCATTATCAACAATTTATTCATGCGGTTCAGGAGTTAAAGGAAATAACAGTTTTGCAACCGGAAACGAACTTAAAATAGTCAACGATATGGGAAGTTTTAACGAAATCATTAATGGCAGCACCCCAGTCTTAGTCGATTTTTATGCCGACTGGTGTGCTCCATGCAAAATGATGGCTCCGATTTTGCATCAGGTTTCCAAAGATATGGAAGGAAAGGTAAAGGTGATCAAAGTCGATGTGGACAAAAATGAAGATGCGGCGCGTAAATATCAGATTCGCAGCATTCCAACAATGATTCTCTTCAAAAATGGAAAAGCAGTCTGGCAGGGAGTTGGTGTAATGCAGGCTGACCAGATAAAGGCGATTATTCTGAAGAATAGCTAGGAAAATCAGCATAAGATTTCAAAGACAAATTGCGAAGGTGACCTTGAGATACTTGCCGTTGGCAATCAGCAACTTGCACCGTGCAAATAGCTCACCATCAAACTGGATTTCGGTAAATTGCTGGATGTAAGTCCCCAGTTGGATTGCTTACAACCAGCTGCATTTTAAAAGACCATTTCAATCTTTAAAATATTCTGAGTACCCGGAGTTATTTTGTACCGATCATCCACGCGGTGTCCTATAATCCAAATAACCTGTTCCCCGTTAGCAAGAATCCATACATTTTCTTTTTCAGGAAGACTTAACTTCGAATCGATGAAAAAATCACTTATTTTTTTAAATCCATTCATTCCCAAAGGTTTAAAATAATCACCTTGCTGCCACCTTCTGATCTGTAACGGGAATTGAACATGATCGCGATCGATGCAGGCCACAAACCGGGAATCAGGGATTTTAAATTTGTCCTTTTTTTCAGAAGCCGATATTTTGAGGTGAACCGGGAAAACGAGTTCCTTCATCCCCTCTTCGAGGTAGAAATGCTTCCTGTTTTCAGGTTTAAGCGGTGAAAGAATAAGCGACTCACGGTCACGAACTAACCGATGGCTCAGTGATACAAACTGTTTGCCCGGAATGCCTTCAAGCGATGCTACAATATCTCCAACGACTACACTGTTGAAACCAAATGATTTCAGAAATTCGAAAAGGTAGGTCGGTAATGGGTCAAGTAATTTTAGTTCGGCTATTGAAATCAGATAATCGGTTCCTTTCCGGATGGCAACCCGCTCCCAAGTCAGTTGAATCGCCCGATCACAGATTTTTGAGACATCTTCCAGATAGCCCATCGTCCTGATCAATCCTTCGCGAAAAGAGGGATTAAGTGTCTCCATAACAGGTAATAACGTATGCCTTATTTTATTTCTTTGGTAATCGAGGCTTTGATTGGATGAATCTTCCCGGAAATCGAGAAAATTTTCGTGGCGGTACTTTTCAATTTCATCACGCGAAGCAAACAACAACGGTCGTACTATTTTGCCATTCATGGGACGCATTCCGGTTAAGCCGGTTAAGCCTGTTCCTCTTGCAAGGTTAAGAAAAAAAGTCTCAAGCTGATCGTCGCGGTGATGTGCAACCGCAATGAAATCAAAATGATGAGTTGCCCGTATCATTTCGAACCATTGGTAGCGCAAATCGCGGGCAGCCATCTCGATCGAAATTTTATTCTCCTGGGCATAATCAGCTGTTTCAAAAGATGTTTTAAAAAGAGGTGCGTCATATTTTCTTACCAAATCACTCACGAGGTGTTCATCCCCATCCGATTCAGCTCCCCTTAACCGGAAGTTGCAATGTGCGATGGCAACCGAAAATCCGCTTTTATCAAGCAGATCGAGCAAAACCACCGAATCAATGCCACCGCTCACTCCAACAAGGATGGTATCCGCCTGATTAAAGAGGTGGTTGTCGCTAATATATTTGATAAATCGCTGGATCATAACCCATTAAATTAGATTAAGGATATAGTTAAACAGATGTGTTGGCAGGCCTTTGCTAAACTTCCCCGTTTATTTTGTGAGTTTCAGAACCTTTATCAAATTACTATTCAGTAATTCAATATAATCGTTATCCAAAGTACCTAGACGGCCAATTATCAAATCCTTATCAATTGTAGCAAATTTGCTAAGCTTAACCAATGATGTTATTTTTAGCCCGTTAACATCTGATGGTGTAATTAGTAAATCAAACTCTGACTGCCATTTTAACTGTGATGTTAGAAAGCAAACCGTCACATCATCTTCTGAATCAATCAAAATAAGGGCAGGTCTGTTTTTGTTTCCGGATAGATCGGTAAATGGAAAAGGAATCAGAACAATTTCACCTTTTTTCATTGTACTTTTCCTTTAAATCGTTCAAGGTATAAAGGTCAATTTCGTCTTTTAGAAATTCAAAGGCTTTCGAATCGGAAGTCAATTTCGGTATTCCTTCCTGAATTATTTTGTCATCAATCTTACTAAGTAAGAAATCGGCAAAATCATTTATCTCCTTGATTTTTGCATCAGGTAATTGTCTGATTTTATTGACAGTACTATCAATTAAAACTTGCCGGTCCATAGTAACTAATTTAGACAAATTTACAAATTTTTAGTCAATTGGGGTGAACTCTTAAATCTGGCTTTTCCCTTTCAATAATCCAATCTTTTCGACGATTTTAACAATTACTTCGCAAGCTTTTGCCATGGAGCGGGTCGGGATATATTCAAATTTTCCGTGGAAGTTATGGCCTCCTTCGAAGATATTCGGGCATGGAAGTCCCATATAGGAGAGACGTGCACCATCTGTTCCGCCGCGGATCGGAACAATCTTTAGCGGAACACCCGATTCACAGATTGTCTGTGCAGCAATGTCGACAATGTATTTAACGGGCTCAATCTTTTCGCGCATATTGAAATACTGATCATTCAGAGCAAGCTCAACGGTTCCTTCACCAAACTTATCATTAATTTGTTTGACAACATCCTGCAATGTTAGTTTTCGGTCATTAATCCCTTCGCGCGAAAAATCACGCAAGATGAACTCTATCTCTGCTTCTTCAACTGATCCATTTAAACGCACAACATGGTAAAATCCTTCGTATCCATCGGTATGTTCAGGAACTTCATTCGCAGGCAGCATTGCAATTAATTGATTGGCTATCAACAGCGCATTTTTCATTTTGCCTTTTGCATACCCTGGATGAACACTTGAACCATGAATAACGATTTTGGCTCCCGATGCATTGAAATTCTCATATTCAAGTTCTCCAAGTTCGCCGCCATCAATCGTATAAGCAAAGTCAGCGCCAAATTTCTCAATATTAAAATGGTCAGCACCTTCGCCAATTTCCTCATCGGGAGTAAATGCGATTTTTATCTTTCCATGTTTGATCGTTGTGTGATTTAGCAGGTATTCCATCGCAGTGACGATTTCAGCAATGCCAGCTTTATCATCAGCCCCCAACAGCGTTTTCCCATTTGTTACAATCAGTCGCTGACCAACATAACCGTTCAATTCCGGAAAAACTGCGGGTGAAAGCACAATATTTTTAGCTTCATCTAAAATGATATCACCGCCTGGATAGTTTTCGACGATACGTGGCGAAACATTCGCTCCGGTGAAGTCGGGACTTGTGTCCATATGTGCAATAAAGCCAACTACTGAAGTCTTATGCTCATTATTGGATGGAAGTGTGGCATAAACGTAGCCAAACTCATCAACTGTAACATCTTGCAGTCCAATATCTTTTAATTCATCAGCCAACGCTCCTGCAAATTCTATTTGCCCGATCGTGCTCGGTGTAGCACCACTCGTTGCATCCGAACAAGAATTAAACCTGACATACCTTAGGAAGCGTTCAACTACTTTATTTTCCATGGTCAATTGATTTTAAAATCATCGTCCTTCAAATTGATATTCAAAACAAAAACAAATGGTGAAACCTTTCTGTTCAAAGCATCAGTTTTCCGCAATACAACGAACCAGGCACTTCAATAGAAAAACTTCACCATAAAGGGGGAGGAATGCCAGCCCCCTTCATACTTTCTTAACTCTTAGTATGCCAAGGCAAAAATTACCCTGCGTTTCGAAGGCTTACCAGTTACCATACATTTGCCCTCTTCTTCGGGTGCGTCGAAAGGGATGCAACGAATGGTCGCTTTGGTTTCTTCCTTTATCTTAATCTCAGTTTCAGCTGTACCATCCCAGTGAGCAAGGAAGAATCCGCCTTTGGTATTTAGCAGTTCCTTAAATTCGTCATACGAATCAACTTTCGTTGTATTCTCCGCCCTGAATTTAAATGCTTTATCGTAAATATTTTTCTGAATGGCATCGAGTAGGTCTTCAACCAACTGATCAATGTTTTCAATCTTTTCGACCGATTTCTCCAAAGTATCGCGGCGGGCAACTTCAATGGAGCCATTTTCGAGGTCACGCGGACCGATTGCAAGACGAACAGGAACGCCTTTCAATTCATACTCGGCAAATTTCCAACCCGGACGTTGCGTATCGCGGTTGTCGTATTTAACACTAATACCACGAGCCTTTAATTTAGCCAAGATCTCATTAACTTTCACCGAAATTTCGGCCAATTGATCCATATTTTTATAAATAGGAACGATAACAACCTGGTAAGGAGCCAGTTTTGGGGGAAGTACAAGACCATTATTATCCGAATGTGCCATAATTAACGCGCCGATCAGACGTGTAGAGGCTCCCCATGAGGTTGCCCAAACATATTCGAGCTTGCCGTCACGGTTGGCAAATTGAACATCGAAAGCTTTGGCGAAGTTTTGTCCCAAAAAGTGCGAAGTTCCCGATTGCAAGGCTTTTCCATCCTGCATCAATGCCTCGATGGTGTAAGTCTCGATCGCACCCGCGAACCGCTCGTTAGCCGACTTGGCGCCTTTAATAACGGGCATTGCCATAAAATCTTCTGCAAAACTGGCATAAACGTTAATCATCTGATCTGTTTCCGCAAGCGCTTCCTGACTTGTTTCGTGGGCGGTATGCCCTTCCTGCCAAAGGAATTCTGTAGTACGCAGAAACATACGGGTGCGCATTTCCCAACGCACGACGTTCGCCCACTGATTACAAAGAATCGGCAAATCACGGTACGACTGAATCCAGTTTTTATAAGTGCTCCATATAATTGTTTCAGATGTTGGGCGAATAATCAACTCTTCTTCGAGTTTTGCATCAGGATCGACTACGACACCTTTCCCGTCGGGATCGTTCTTGAGCCTGTAATGTGTAACAACCGCACACTCTTTGGCAAATCCTTCAACATGCGCAGCCTCTTTCGAGAAGAATGATTTAGGAATAAAAAGCGGGAAATAGGCATTTACGTGACCCGTTTCCTTAAACATTTTATCAAGCTGCGCCTGCATTTTTTCCCAGATTGCATATCCATAAGGTTTGATTACCATACAGCCACGAACTGCTGAACTTTCAGCAAGATCTGCTTTTGCAACCAAATCGTTGTACCATTGAGAATAATTTTCTTCTTTTGATGTGAGAACTTTTGCCATTACTGATGTTTTGGTATAATTATTGCATTTAAATCGACAATTCAAGGTCACAAAATAACGAAAACTTAGGGAATTTTTTAATATAAAGGAGAACAAATCATGAAAACAAATGTCAAACTGCTCTCAGCCATAGCACTTCTCGCAAGTGCCTGTACAACAGGATCTATGGTTACATCAAGTAGTTACACCGACGATGTTTACTTTACCCCGGGAGACAATCCCCCCGTGGTAGTCAACTCTGCGCCTTCGGGTGTACGGCAGGTTAAACGACCAGCCACGACCACAGAATCGCGACAGGAAGAGGCAGGGAAGATCGTTGACAATTATCAGAATAAAGATGGTGATCTTGATTCCGCCAACTATGTATATAATGAATCCGACACAACCTTCGAATCGGATGATGAGGCATTATACCTGATAAACAATTACAACAATCCCGAAGAGATCAGTTATACAACGCGTATCAGGACTTTCTATAATCCGTATGCCTATGATCCTTACTGGGATACTTGCTATTCTCCAGGCTGGGGTTTCAGTTGGGGCATGGGTTATGGTGCAGGCTTTGGCTTTGGATATGGTGGTGGTTATTATGACAACTGGTTTAATCCCTATTATGGTGGCTGGTACTATCAAGGGTCTGCCTATGGCGGATATTATGGCTGGGGTTACCCCTACTATGGAGGTTATTACGGTGGCGGATACTACGGTGGATACTACGGAGGCGGTCATTGGGGTGGCGGCGTAACAGATAACCGCGAACGTTTCTACGGAAGACAAAACTACACAGGATCAGGCAGATCGAATGCTGTAAGATATAGTGGAAGAGGTTCTGGCCTGGGTTCTTCATCTTCGGCAGTAAACACAGGTGGCAGGGGTCAAATAGGAACATCAGGTACCTCAGGCAGATCATCCAATACAATAAATAGCGGGAGCAGTGTTACAAACAGTCGCCAGTCGTCTGGAACAACATCAACACGTCAGGCAGGAACCCGGTACACCGTTGATCCAAATGGAACAAGGAGTGCAAGAACGAATTCTCAGGGTCAGGCCGGAACCAGAAATACCGAAACCCTTACCAATTTGCGCAGGGGTCAGTCCTCAAATCAACAAGGCGTGAGCAATCAAAGTAGTCAGTCAGCAAGGCAAGGTTCATCAGGCTATACGCCTACTTATTCAAGGCCAAGAACAAATACACAGGCAACTTATAATAATGGCTCAACCCGTCAATACTCAAGACCACAATCTTCAGGTTCGGGTTATTCGGGAAGTAATCAACAAGGCAGCCGATATTCAAGACCTCAGTCTCAGGGCTCTTCGGGTTCGTCTGTAAATTCAAACTCAGGAAGAGTATCATCAAGCAGTTCTTACCAGCGGGGTTCAAGCAGCAGTTCATCAGGTAGCGCGACGAGAAGCAGCAGCCCTTCAACTTACTCTGCACCTTCAAGAAGTAGTTCATCCGAATCGTACTCAGCGCCTTCAAGAAGCAGTTCCTCAGGTAGTAGTTCAGGGGGCGGAGGATCTTCATCGGGTGGTGGAAGCAGCAGCGGAAGCAGTAGTGGCGGCGGATCAGGACGCAGACGATAATAAAAATTGCTTTCTAAAGAAATCTAAAATAAATAAAAACATTGGTTCCGGAACATACCCAGAAGAAACGGGGCATGTTCCACCCAACCACTTAAAAATATCTACAAATGAAAAAGTTAATACTAACCCTATTTGCAACAGCAGGATTATTGAGCCTTTCATTTGGTCAGTATGTTGACCAGACTTTAATCTTTTCGCAACAGAATTACGGATCAACCGCCCGTTCAAAAGCAATGGGAAATGCCATCGGGGCAGTTGGCGGTGACTTTTCTTCCCTAAGTATCAATCCAGCAGGTATTGGTATTTATCTCCGGTCCGAAGTAACAGGAACGCTCAATTTAATGGGGAAATATAATACAGAATCAACCTATCGGGGACAGATCACGGATGATCAAAGCAATAATTTCAGTTTTCGTAACTTCGGTTATGTACTTGCTACGCCCGTTCAAAGTGGTGGTTCGGGTCTGGTTTCGTTTAATTTTGGAATCGGATTTAATAAGCTCAATAACTTCAACCAAACAATTTCTTTTGGTAAAATCGGATCACCCTATTCAAGAACAGATGCTTTTGCCCTGAATTCCAACGGGATTAACAGCAATAATCTTCTGGACGAGAATAACCCATATGACAACAGAGCAATTCCATGGGAAACCAAATTAGCCTGGGAAAATTACCTGATTGATGTTTCAAATCCAGATGCAAATGGTATGGGAGATCAATATCAATCAATTCTTTTACAGAATGAATTGGTTGATCAGAAAATGACGATAAATAGAGAAGGATATCTCAATGAATATGTAGCCTCATTTGGCGCTAATTTCAATCATCAATTATACCTTGGTGCAACCATTGGAATGCAGGATCTCTATTACAACGAGTCAAAGACTTATTCTGAAGATGGAGAATTCGGGTATTTCGACTATTACAACTCAGACCGCACAAGAGGATTTGGCTATAACCTTAAACTTGGTATTATTTACAGGCCAATATCTGCACTAAGGTTAGGAGCAGCTATTCATACGCCTACTTTCTTCGATTTAAAAAACGAATTTAGTGGATTGATGTCTTCAAATTTACAAAATGTGAGCACAGCAGCGAATGGACCGCACAGTGCAGAAACAAAGCTTGGTGATTATCAATACAAAATGGAAACTCCTACGAGGGCCATTGGCAGTTTTGCATATCAGTTTGGGAAAAAAGGGATGATATCATTCGATTATGAATATGTTGACTATTCGAAAATGAAACTCCGAAACGGAGGCGATGGTTATAATTTTTCTACCGAGAACACTGATATTAAAACCATTTACCAATCGGTTAGCAATCTTCGGTTTGGCGCTGAATTCAAACCTACCGATGCACTGAGTTTACGTGGCGGCTACGAATTATTCGGAAATCCATACAAAACAACTATTAATAACCTGTCACAGCCTAATAAGGATTTCAGCTACAACACGATCAATGCAGGTATCGGTTACCGCATTAACAATGTGTCGTTCGATATTTCTTACAGTCTGGGCAGCAAAACAGATTATAATTACATGGATAATATTGACGGCGAACCCGTTAAATACAATACGAAAAACAATGAAGTCGTATTTACTTTGGGAATTAAACTCTGAAATACACAACAATAGATTACCAAAAAGAGGAGCCGGAAATGGTTCCTCTTTTTTATTTATTTCAATTAATATTAGATGTAAAACGACCGAAAACTGCCTTAGCAAAAAGCGGATAATTGAATACCTATTTGTTAGTAGCAATTGGTGTAGGGTTAAACAATGTTGTGGGTTCAATTGTATACCAACAAGGAAACGGAATTTTATTAGGTGATTGAATAATGCTTATTGACAGGAAGAAATATGGAGCATCATCGGAAAATGAAAATATTTACCATTTATATCATAAGATCCATTCTGTATTTATACTGATCGGACAAATTCAAATCATTTCAGTAAAGCGGGTGTTTTAGTTTATTAATTCAATAATGGAGCGTTCTATTTTTTTAATTTACTCATTATTAGCCTTTAAAATATATTAAAATGATAAAAAGAATCTACATATTTTCACTAATGATGTTTTTAGTCTCAACGCAGACTTTTGCTCAGGTCAGATTCGGAATAAAAGCAGGTTTTAATCTTGCCAATATGACGGATAAAGACAAAAATGGGACCTATAGCAATGATTACATGATGAAAGAAGGTTTTCTTTTAGGTGTAACAGCCGAATATCCAATTTCCAATAATTTTTCATTTGAACCAGGATTACTATATTCATCAAAAGGATTTACAAAGCCGGAATATAAAGCTGGTGTCGGAGGACATACAGTTGATGAACCGGAAATAAAAATAACCTCAAATTATTTAGAAATCCCATTTAATGCCATCTACAAAATTAATTTAGGAGGTGTAAAAGTATTGATGAATGCTGGTCCATATTTGGCTTATGCCATTTCCGGTAAACTTAAAGCGAATAAAGTCTGGTTCGGCATAAATGAAGACCAGACAGAACGAAAATTAAAAATAGGGAATCAGGCAACTGATGATTTCAGAGCTTTGGATTACGGTTTAAATGCGGGAGCTGGAGTAGAAATTAAAAAAATAACGGTTGGTCTCCAGTATTGTTTAGGTTTAGCAAATATCGCGCCTTCAAACGACATCAGCTATACACTTAACAACAAGGTCATTAGTTTCTCATTAAGCTATAAATTTGGCAACAAGTCTGACCGTAAATTCAGACATAAATAATAACCTTTTGAAAATTTTTAAATTGCATTCAAAATCTGGTTTCTATAGTTATTATTGATTGTTAAGTAAAAAAATGTTTACGGTAGAAAAATCATTTGCAAAATTGGATTAACAAAATGATCCTATCACATATCACTTATAAATGAAAAAGGAGCAATAAACGGCTCCTTTTTCTTGTTTTTTATTTGTGAGTGATATCTAAAGTATCATCCCTGCACCAACCACATTATTGGTCGCCTCATCAATCAGGATCAGACTGCCGGTGTCGCGGTTTTTTTTGTAAGGATCGAAAAATAATGGTTTGGTCGTTTTAATCGTGATTTGTGCGATCTCGTTTAATCCGACACTCAAATCATCGTGAATTTCTTCTGTCGTATTGATATTCACCTTGTATTTCACTTCGGTAACGATACAACGTAACTCATTTGAATTGTGCTTCAACTGGTATTTCCCTCTTAAAACAAGCGGTTTTTCGCTGAGCCAGCAAACCATCAGATCGATCTCCTGCGACTGCTGCGGCTGATTGATTGCATCCACAATCATCGATCCGCGGCTTACATCGATTTCGTCTGTAAGTCTTAAGGTTACTGATTGTGGCGGGAAAGCATACTCAAGACTTTCGCCGGCAAAATCAATTGCTTCAACGGTTGTCTTTTGGCCACCTGGTAACACAACAACCTCCTGCCCTACCCTGAAAACGCCACTTGCCACACGGCCGGCATAACCACGGTAATCGTGGTATTCGTCTGATATCGGACGAATAACGTACTGTACCGGGAAACGGGGGTCATTCAGGTTCCAATCTTCGCCAACAGGTAATGCTTCGAGCAATCCCAGGAAGGTTAACCCGGTGTACCAGGTCATATTCGTCGATTCATCCACTACGTTATCGCCCAGTTTGGCACTGATCGGCAAAAAATGGAGATCCTGGTTACCCAACCTTCCGGCAACCTGTATAAAGTCGGCTTTAATTCGTTCGAAAACTTCCTGGCTAAAATCGACCAGGTCCATTTTATTCACACAAACCAATACATGCGGAATATTCAGTAAGGCAGCAATATAGGCATGACGACGGGTCTGCTCAATCACGCCGTTGCGGGCATCAATCAGGATCACCGCAGCATTGGATGTTGATGCCCCCGTTACCATATTGCGTGTATATTGGATGTGCCCGGGAGTATCGGCAATGATAAATTTACGCTTGGGAGTTGCAAAATAACGATAAGCTACATCAATCGTTATCCCTTGTTCACGTTCGGCCCGAAGACCGTCGGTCAATAGTGCCAGGTTAACTTCTTCACCTCCGCGACTAATGCTAGCCTGTTCCAAAGCCTCCATCTGGTCTTCGAAAATAGCTTTACTATCATACAACAACCTGCCAATCAGTGTACTTTTTCCATCATCGACACTACCTGCAGTCGTAAACCGCAGTAATTCCATATCGAGATATCCGTTATCTTTTCCAGACATAATTTGCTTTGTAAAATTAAAAATACCCTTCGCGTTTGCGATCTTCCATTGCAGCTTCCGAACGTTTATCGTCAGCCCGTCCACCGCGCTCAGTAACCCGACTCGCAGCAACTTCCTGAATGATTTCTTCGAGCGTATCAGCCTTCGAAAGTGTTACTCCTGTGCAGGTTATATCGCCAATCGTTCGGCAGCGAACATCCCTGACCTCCGCCTTTTCATTGGGTTTCAGTTGCATAAATGGGGCACATGCCATCCACGCACCATCGCGGCAAAAAACCTCGCGTTTATGGGTAAAATACAAACTTGGCATTTCGATGTTCTCCATCAAAATATATTGCCACACATCCATTTCGGTCCAGTTGCTGATCGGGAATACACGGAAATGTTCGCCCATGTGTTTTGCTCCGCAGAATAGATTCCAAAGTTCAGGACGCTGATTCTTGGGATCCCACTGTCCAAACTCGTCACGATGTGAGAAAAACCGTTCTTTTGCGCGGGCTTTCTCTTCGTCACGACGTCCACCACCCATGGCACAATCAAATTTCATCTCCTCGATGGCATCAAGCAAGGTAACTGTTTGAAGGACATTCCGGCTTGCATTCAATCCTTTTTCTTCAACTGCGCGACCTTCATTGATCGAATCCTGTACATATTTAACAATGAGTCGTGTACCAGTTTTTTCCGCGAGGTCATCACGGTATTTGATCGTCTCTTCGAAGTTGTGACCCGTATCAATGTGCATCAAAGGGAACGGAACTTTCAATGGATGAAATGCTTTCCGGGCCAAATGGAACATCACAATTGAATCCTTTCCTCCCGAAAAAAGCATCACGGGTTTCTCGAATTGGGCAACAACTTCGCGTATTACAAATATTGACTCCGCCTCAAGTTCCCGTAGATGGTTTATTTTATAGTGCTCCATATCAAATGATTTCTCAAAATATTAAAACCTGTCAATGTTCGGAGAACACCTTTGAGGGTCTCTGAGCAGACAGGGCACAAAAATAGTCAATCCAACGAAATTTAAGCCATCGGATCGACTACAATATGGGTAGTATAAGTGCGTAATTTTGAAGACGGAAGTCAGAAGCCGGAAGAAGGAACTCGGCAGATCATTGCCTGCTTATAAGCGGGTGATTTAAGTGTCAGTTGGTAGCCATAATCCCAATGATTGGCTTGCAATACCTGTTGTACATTGATTTCGAATATCTTACGAATGATCATGCGGGTTTGATCAGGATAATTAACTTTCACCTTTTCGTCTGAATCAAGCCACTTAGTAATCTTAATAAATTGCTTTTTTTTGAAATTTTTAATCACAGGTACCCCCATCAATTCCAATGCAGCCGCATTGCATTGTTGTTCGTACTGGCCCCTCATCGGAATGACCATCAACTTTTTATTCAGGAAAAGTGCTTCGGCAGGTGTCTCGAAACCTGCACCACAGAGAACACCTTTCGATTTGGCCATATCAGCTACAAAGGCATCGTTTGTAATTGGTCTAATCATTACATTACCAATTTTATACACTGTTTTTGTGCGTTTTGAAAATACATGCCAGGTGATATTTCCGAAATAGGACAGCTTTTTTATAAGTCGTTCTTCGTTAAATGAGGGCAAATAGACCGTATAATAATCAAGTTCATCTATCTCGCTATCCCTTACCTGTTTTCGGATTACAGGAGTAAAGATATTATCGTCGTAGTTTTCAAAATGAAAACCAAAATGTTTCATAGCCGGGGCATAATTTCTCAATATAAAACGGCCGAAATGATTCTGTACTTCAGGAAATGGGACATTTTTATTCAGAAGTGATCCCTGGTGACTTAGGCTGAGGCATGGAACCTTCATTTTACGACATGCCCATGCCGAAACAGGTTCAAAATCATTGATTACAAAATCGTAATCTTCAACCCTGAGTTGAGCAATCTCGCGTTTAAGGTTCGGAAGATTCGCATTCATGGTGGTGTTCCACATATCGATGCCTCCTTTTTTACCAAACACAAAACTTAATCCCTTAAACCGGTATTTCACCGGAACATCAAGCTCTACATCACACTGTGTACCACTTATCAGGATGTCGCACTGACAGTAATCATGAAGAAGCGGGATAATTTCCCGGGCACGGCTTATATGTCCGTTACCTGTTCCCTGAATTGCGTAAAGTACCTTCATTTGTTGGGTTTTATCAATTTTCTGTTTACCTTTTCTTTTGTTGCGATTTATGGTAAAATTCAAAATTTCAATTAATTACTGAATTCAAAAAGCATATTTTTAAACAATTGTTTTACTTCAGTATCAACCATCTCTTCTACTTCGCCAATCGCGACATTGGTTTGCTCTACAAAGTCTTTACGATAGTTAAAAATTCTCCATTGGCCAAAGTTATACTCCAGTGAGGTAAGATTTTCAATCCAGTCTCCTGAATTGAGGTAGTTTACAGTACGCTCTTCAACTTGAATTGGCTTCATTTCTGGATGATGAATATGACCGCAAACTATATAATCGATCCCTTTTCGGGCAGCTACAATTGCAGCAGTATCTTCAAAAGCATTGATATATTTAACTGCCCCTTTCACTGATTCCTTAATCCGCTTCGAGAAAGAGACTGGTTCGAAGTTCAACAAACGACCTATCCAATTCACCTTCGTGTTCAGCCAGATCAATGAACCGTATCCAATGGCACCTAACTTTGCCAGCCATTTCGAATACTGCATCACCACATCGAACACATCGCCATGAAAGAACCAGACTATTTTTCCGTTGAGATTAAGTTTGAGATCATTAAGAATTCGAAGCTTGCCGATTTTCATTCCGTTAAACTTTCGAAATATCTCATCGTGATTTCCGGTAATGTAGTATACAGTGCATTTCTCTGAAGCCAGTCCGATCAGGTGTTTAATTACTTTAAGATGTGCTTTGGGGAAGAACCGTTTTTTAAACTGCCAGATATCGATGATATCGCCGTTTAAAATAAGGGTTTTAGGCTTTATACTTTTCAGGTATTTCAGTAATTCGATTGCCTGACATCCTGATGTTCCAAGGTGAATATCAGAAAGAACCACCAATTCCACATTTCGTTTGTTGTCCATTTGCCCATGAGTTTTTCTCGCAACTAAAAAACGACTTAGGAATTACGGATCTGTTACAAAATGATTAAATAATGATTACATAGCTGATAATGTGAAACCAACAGATTTAGTACCCCCAACCAGCTTGAGATAATACTTTCCGTTTTTAGTGCGTGAGGAAATATCAGCAACGTTTTGATTCCCATCTTTCTGGAAAGCGGGACTCGATATTTCCCCATTAAATACATCCTTTTGACCGGCAACCTGTTTAATTTCAAAAGTTTCGGCTGTTCCAATGACAGAAGTTTTTTTAGACGATTGTAGCAGAAAACCCGGTGAATTTAAATGAATGCTTTGACTCTGAGCAAATACACCAGAATAAGTGAAGTTAAAAATGATTAACAGGAATGTTCTCATCCGAAGATAAATTAGTTAATTTTATACTTTAAAATGATTTTGTTTGCAATACCCTGATTTCCAAATAAACCAATTAAATAATACAACTATGACAACAACAAACAGTTCGCAAGGTATTGAATCATCTCCGTTTACCCAGAAACATTCTGGCCTGATTCGTATTTGGCATTGGGTTACTTTTTTAGTCTTATCGGCTTCGATGATTACGGTTTTAATAAATTCGACGATGTTGAATCCAGGAGATAATATAGGATTGGTTCAGAATCAGTTGAAAGAAAAGGGTGTCACCGTTTCTGAAGAACAGGCATTTGCTGTATCGCATGAATATGAGGACAAAATGTGGGATGTTCATAAATGGCTCGGTTTCGGACTTGCATTTTTATTGGTGGCAAGGGTATTGATTGAAATAGCTTTACCCGGTAATGAAAAAATACGCTCGCGAATTAAAAGTGCAACGGGCTTGTATAAGTTAAGCAATGGGAACGAAGCAGAATACAGGCACTATTTAAACGTAAAAAAGGTTTATACGTTATTCTATTTAATATTATTATTAATGGCCCTCACTGGTTTAGGTCTGGCATTTGGCCGTGAGCTGGGTTTCACTCGTCCAATACACAATGCGGTGAAAACTTTTCACAGTATTCTGCAGTATTGTATGTATGCATTCGTTTTGATTCATTTGATTGGTGTAGTTATTGCTGAAAACACAAAGGATAAAGGAATTGTCTCCGGGATGATTCATGGAAATAAAGCTTTAGAATAAGGTGCGATTATAAGATTTTTTAAATATAAAAAGGAAGCCAAGGATTTCTCCGAGGCTTCCTTTTTTATGAATTTCAACCCTTTTTAGCTATTGAGATTGGTAATTTTAATAAACTTTTCAGAACTGGTCATTGAAATGCCACATCTTTTAGGGGCTGTAGTATCATAGGTGTTGCCGCATGTAGGGCACACATAATACACAGTAGGTAAAGATTTTACATTATTTCTTTCAAGTGCGGCAAGTGCTTTTTCGTAGAAAGGTTTATGTTTTTGTTCTGTTTTGTAGGCATAGTTTAAACTTACAAGGGCAAATTGATTTTTTGCAGTATTCGCATTGGTGATAAAATCAGGATACATGGTGCTGATCTCATAACCTTCGCCTGCAATTGCATCCTTCAGGTTTTCCTTTGTCAACTTCACGGAAAACTCCGGTGTAATAACAGGAACCGTCTGTCCACCTTCCAATAATACCGCTTTGTGATTGGTCGCATGAATTTTTTCGGATTTCGATGCGGCATTGAATAATAAAGCAATTTCATGAAAACCTTCCTCTTCTGCTTTTTTGCTGTAAGCTGCATACTTGGCACTTGCAGTGGTTTCACCTTTGAAAGCGTCCTGCATGTTTTGGAAGCTGATAGCATTAGCATCCTTTGTTTCTGTTTTTACGGGTGAATTACTCTTGAATGATTGAAATACAACGATAATTGCAGCTGCTGCAAGTACGGTAACGATTGATGTCTTTTTCATTTTATCTATTTTTTAAGATTTGTTTTACGATACAAATATGCTGGGTTGCATATTCAAACTTCCTTCAGCGATTCTTAAAATCAGCTTAATAAAATCAAAGAGGAAATTGAAGCATAAAAGTACTGCCGATGCCAGGCTGACTTTCTGCACTCAAGTTAATAAATTGCAGGTCAGCCAATTTTTTTGCGATCGAAAGTCCTAGCCCGTTTCCTTTCACTGCTGAACTTCTTGATTCATCGGCACGATAAAACCGGTTGAAGATATTGGGGAGGTCTTCGGCGGAGATTCCTATTCCGTCATCTTTAACAGAAAGTGTTTTCAGAAGGTCATCCCAAATCAGGTAAACACTTCCATTCTCTTTCCCATATTTGATGGCATTGGTCAACAAATTATCGAGAATCAGTTCCAGGTAAAGTTTATCGGCAGTTACAGTTACATCTCCGGAAAACTCTAAATTCACATTTATTGCCTTTGGGGTTGCTATCTTTTTCCACTTTTCAATTGACGTTGAAATAATGCTCAAAAGGTCAATAGATTCTCTATTAGCGATAACATTGGATGATTCAATGCGGGCAAGTTGCAAAAGTTGGTCGAGCAAAACGTTGAGGCGATCGACCTGCGAAATTACGTCTGCGACTTTCTCTTCATATACAATTGGTTCACGTTGTCTGCGAAGTAATACCTCAAGCGTACCCCTGATGGCGGCAAGTGGTGTGCGGATTTCGTGTGAAGCGTCACTCGTGAATTGTTTTTGACGCAACAGACTAGTTTCAATGCGGGCAAGTAATTCGTTGATAGTTTTGGTCAGGTCATATAACTCATCCTTATGCTCCGGTAAATCCAACCGCGTACCAATGTTTGAATCGCTGATTTCGGAAGCCGTACGAATCAGTTGATGAACAGGTTCAATTGCCTTAGATGCAGCCAGTGATGAAGCAATAAACTGTATGACTAGAACAATCGGAAATGAAATCAGCAATACCCAGATTAAATTATTGAGAATGACAATGGATTCCTGCTGCGAGACGGCGATCGTGAGATGTCCGATGTTCTTCCCTGTTTCATTTTTTATTACAAACTGCCCAAGCCTAATATTTTGATCGCTGATTACTCCATTATAAAAGGTTCTCTGATAATTGGCAGGGTTACTTAAAACCTGATCGCCCATCAAATTGGCTGAACGAAAAACAACTTTATCTTTTATATTGACGATCTGCAGAAAAGTGGGATTTACCTCAACCTTGTTGTGTTCGGCTTCTTCCCATTCTGGCATTTTATTGATCACAATCGAATCATTTCGCCAGTCGAGGTTGCTGAAAACCTCTTCCTTCTCCAATAAAATATCATCATCTAGATGATTATAAGCCGTTTTGCTCACCACAAAATAGATGACCACGAAAACCAGGGCTGTCGTAAACGCAACTGCCAGTGTATTAAAAAGAGCTATCCGGTTTTTAAATTTTAGTGTCATTCGTCTGATTCAATTTTATAACCAACTCCACGCACCGTAGAGATAAATGACGGTTGGCACGGCTCATCCAGCTTTTTACGCAATGCATTAATATAAACATCAATCACCGAGTTATCGTAATCGAAATGAATATCCCAGACCTTTTCGATGATGCGGGTTCGACGACATACTTTTCCTTTATTACGTAAGAAATATTCGAGCAGCGAAAACTCTTTTTGGGTGAGTTCAACCGCCTTTCCTTTTTTTGTAACCGTATGTTTTTCAATGTTCATTTCAATACCAGCGGCAGAGAAAACAACAAGTTCGGTGATGTTTTTACGCATCAAAACACGAATTCGGGCGAGCAGTTCTTCAAATGAAAAAGGTTTGCGGATATAATCGTTTGCTCCGGTTTCCAAACCAAACACAGCATCATCAACCGTATCTTTCGCGGTAAGAAATATAATTGGCACAGCTTTATTCTCCAACCTGATGTTGCGACAAATTTCAATTCCGTTAAGCCCCGGCAACATCCAGTCGAGAAGTATCACATCGTATTCTTCAATGTTATCAAGGGCCAGTTGCAACCCTTTTTTCCCGTTGTCAGCAACATCTACGGCAAAACCCTCCTCCTCCAATCCGTCACGAAGGAAATTGGCAATTGATGTTTCATCTTCAACGATCAGTATACGCATCACAATTCATATTAAGTAATATCCATCCAAAGATACGAATTGCGATTACTTTTCGCCTGATGTATCGCTAAAATCGGGAAGCGCTAATTCAACGCCTGCACCATGGCTGTAAACCAATTGACCACCAAGATAACCTGTCCGAGAGACTGCACCGGCAAGAATTGTGAATAAGACAATGGCTACCAACCTGGTCCATTTCCGGTCATACTTGAAATAGAAGATAATAACCCTAAACGCTGCAGTAATAATGGCCAGCCAAAGTGTGATTGTTGCTGCCTGTTCATGCAGATCCATGGGTGCTTTTAACGGACCTTCTTCAATTCCTTCGCCTGCATAACTACCGGTAATATAGGCTACTGTAGCACCCATAGCACCAAGGAGTAAAAGATAAAATGACGCATTTCTGAAAAACTCGTTCTTCGTAAAAAGCGCGATTACTTCCGACAGAAACCCAGCCATCAAAAGGGCAATCGGAAAGTGAATAATCATTGCATGGAGATGTGTTGCTGTTATCATTGCGATCTGTTTTTATTTGCAAAGATGGATCTGACAAGATATAAGCAGGATAAGCTGATACTTAAGATTTGCTTAAGAATTTATTTTCGCTTGCCGCACAAATTACTTCTTCAATAAACTGGAGATAATTGATTTAATCAGCTATTTTTGATGTCATAAGCAATCGCTTCAATATAATTCACTTCCAAATAGACTCATATGAAAAATTTCCAGTGTAAAATTCATTTTTTGCTGTCTTTGATTATGCTGGGCATTCTAGCTTCAACTTCCGCATTTGCCCAGGAATCCAGGAAACCAAATATTGATCAGATTAAACAGAAATGGCTCGATATTGCCTATGCTGCGATTTCCAAGGCTCAAAAGCTGGATGTTTATTTACCGGAGGGCGATGGACCTTTTCCTGTTATACTTTCGATACATGGGGGCGCATTCAAAGGCGGAGACAAGCGCGATGGACAGTTGACTCCTATGCTTGAAGGACTTAAAAGAGGATATGCGGTAGTTTCAATAAATTACAGGCTAAGTCCTGAAGCGATATTTCCGGCTCAGCTATATGATGTAAAAGCAGCTGTGCGGTGGATCAGGGCAAACGCAAAGCAGTATAAATTCAATCAGGATAAAATTGCTGCCTGGGGAGGCTCGGCTGGCGGAACTCTTGCAGCTTTAGTCGGGACTTCGGGAAACGTGAAAGAATTGGAAGACCTGACGTTGGGTAATCCATCACAATCAAGTTGCGTGCAGGCAGTTGTCGATTGGTTTGGACCAACCGATTTTCTGAAAATGGACGAACAACTGAAAGAAAGCAAGGTAAAAAATCCTCAAATACATTCTGTTCCTGATTCTCCGGAATCGGAACTGATCGGGAAAAACCTTGCTGATGCACCAGAACTTGTAAAAGCAGTGAATCCTGAGACTTATATCACGCCAGATGATCCTCCGTTTTTAATTCAGCATGGTTTGATCGATCACCTGGTTCCTTATCAGGGATCTGTGAATCTTGCTTCAAAACTTAGCACCATTATCGGAAAACAAAAAGTAACCCTCGAATTGTTTGAAAATAATGGTCATGGAGGTCCTGCATTCACAACAGCACAGAATATCTACAAAGTATTTGCCTTTCTTGACCAATATTTGAAGCATTAATTTATTTATCATTAGTTAAAAAAATCAATTATGAAAAAAGCACCTTTGTTTTTCGGATGCATGATCTTAATGACCTGCTTTTCTTCGTGGAACGCTCAGGCTCAGAAATCTGAGTACAAGCTGGCCAAAACCATTCAACTAACCAACGACGGAGGTTGGGATTACCTTACTGTTGATGAAGTAAATCAGAAATTGTTTGTTTCGCACAGCTCTCAGGTTAATGTTGTTGACCTTAAGACTGGTGAACAGATTGCGGTTATTCCTTCTACCGAAGGGGTACATGGCATTGCCATCGCCAACGATCTGAACAAGGCATTTATTTCCTGCGGAAAGGATTCATCGGTTACAGTTGTTGATTTGAATACATTCAAACTGATTGCAAAAGTAACGGGAACAGGTAAAAATCCGGATGCCATACTTTACGATCCATTTTCAAAAAAGGTATTTACATTCAACGGAAGAAGCAGCAATTCCACGGTGATTGACGCGGTCACTTCTAAGATTATCGCAACGATTCCTCTGACAGGCAAACCTGAGTTTTCGCAAGCAGATGGCAAAGGAAAGATTTATGTGAATATTGAGGATAAAAGTACCATCGCTATAATTAATTCAGTTACGATGAAAGTTGAAAAAGAATGGTCGATCACGCCTGGAGAAGAGCCGTCAGGATTGGCTTTGGATAATGTAAATCACCGTTTGTTTTCGGTCTGTGGCAATAAAATAATGACTATTTCCGACGCAATAGCCGGCAAAGTCATTACAACAGTGCCAATTGGTGATGGTTGCGACGGTGTGGCATTTGATCCTGCCACCAAACGCATTTTTGCTTCAAACGGCGAAGGGAAAATGACGGTTGTTCAACAAGTCAATGCCGATCAATATAAAGTTGTGGAAAACTTTCCGACACAACAAGGAGCAAGAACAATCACTGTTAATAAAACGACTCATCATATCTACCTGCCAACAGCTGAATTACTACCAGGTGAAGGCAGAAGGCAGTCTAAACCAAATACGTTTAAAGTACTGGATATTGAACCAGTAAAATAACGGATCCTATTAGTCTGACATAGAATCGGTTTCTTACGGAATTTCCAAGAAGGCACCCATAAAATCAATTGATTTAGTGGGTGCTTTCTTTTGTACTTTACTTGCTGACTTCCATACCCTTTCTTCATAAATAGAACATTCGAAACATTTACCTATTTAGATACGTTTAGAAACAGGTCAGCACAGCCTCAGAATAGGATAACTGAAAAGAAAAACTGAAATTGCAATCTGCAAAGAGGCATTTTATTCATATTATCATTGTTATAAACAATCATTTATAGAGAACTGTATGAGAAAGATGATCCTTATTACATTGTGTATTTTTTTACTGATATCCAACACGCATGCTCAAACCAGGCTAAAAGCAAAACCACCAACCCAGTCTGATATTGATAAAATGATGAATGATGCCACTCAAGGCATGAGTAAGGAAGATAAGGCGGCGATGAAAGAAATGATGAAGGGTGTAATGCCTGGAATGACTAAAAAACCCGCTTCAGGAGTGGTTGCTTTTACCGACAATAAAAAACTTATTCCAACTAAAGATGTAACCCATATCAATAGTATTCCCAGGAAAACATTTACAGATGCAGATGTAAAAAACAACACTAACTTGTTGTATGGGAAACTGATGACAAAAATACCCACTTCTGAAAAGGCCATCATTACCAATGTAGTGACAAAAGCCAAAACCAGCTCTGCGCTGATGGAAGCCGCTACTATTTCTTTTATACAGGGACACAATCTGGCAGCTATAGGCCTGGCTTTAAAAGCTGTACAGGCAGAGCCGAAAAATGTGAATCACCAAAATAACCTTGCAGCTATCTTATCACAAAGCGGATATCCTGAAAAGGCTATTCCTTATCTGAAAAAATTATCAGTGCAATTTCCAGCCAATAGTACAGTGCTTCATAATCTGGGTTATGCCTGGTTAAGTCTTGGGCAAATTGATACCGCCAAGATTTATTTTGCAAGCGCAGCAGTCCAGAATTCTTCTAATCCGGAAACTAAAATATGTCAAGGCTTTATGGATGAATTAAAGGGTGATCCGAAAAAAGCTGCTGATAATTATGTGGAATCATTTACTGAAGATCCAAATCCGTTCACGGAAAATCTGGTCAAGAATGTAGACGCTGCTGATCGTCTTGGACAAATTGATTTTGACCAAATAAAAAGCACTTTGACCATTTATGAATATTTCAAAATAGGCTGGATCAGGATTCCGTCGTTGTCAGATAATGTTGAAGCTTACGAAAAGAATATGGCTATTAAAAATGGCTACAGCAAAATGTTTGATAAGCTAAATACAAAGATTGAAACAATGTCCGAAGCAAGTAATGTAGAGGTTCAGGAACTTGCGGATAAAGGTGAAGCAGCATTTGTTAAAGGAATGATGCAGGAATCATTAAAAGGCCTGATTATGATGAGTATGCCTGCTGTTTACGTTCAAAACATATTACAGACTTACCTTAAAAGATGGACGGAGCGTTACATAAAAGAGAGTGCCGCATTGATGGCAAAGATAAATACCCGGAAAATTGAGATGACTAAAGTTGGCGAGAATGATAAATGCCCTGATTTCAACAGAAAGAACGATGAGTTCCTTGCTTATGCAAACCCATTAATCAGGAAATTTTATGCAAAGAAAATTGAAGAGTACCGTGTATGGTTAAATGCTTTTTGCACCTGGAGCTGGTATATTGCCGGCAATCCCAAAAATGTGGTTATAGCACAAAGTATTGCCTGGACGAGCTACCTTACCGGAATATATCAACAGGCTATTGAAAATCAGTACGCGATTGCAAAATCATGTGTAAAGCAAAATGGTGATATTGCTCTTAAGATACCGGTCCCGGCAATTCCCAATTTCACGTGCCCGACAGTAGTAAGCGTTCCTTTTGGTCTGGATGAACAGTTCCTTGATCCCCAAACAGTAAATTTTGATAGCAATGACTGGGACATTAAACAGGCCGATGGTGCCACTACCCCTAATGTTACCTTGTCTCCTGGCATAGATGAAAATTA
>JANXZJ010000005.1 GCA_025355585.1 Mariniphaga sp.
ATACACACAACCGGCATCAAGTCCCTTTTCTGCAAGCAATTTCCCTTTCGTAATATTGGATGTAAAAACAGCTGCACCTAATCCAAATACGGTGTCGTTGGCAATCCTGATCGCCTCTTTTTCTGTTTTAAAGCGAAACAAAACTGCTACTGGGCCAAACAACTCTTCGTGATAGGCCGGCATTCCGGGGATGACATCTGTCAAAACTGTGGGTGGATAAAATGCAGCATTTCCTTCCGGGATAAATCCTCCAAGCAATACAGTGGCTCCCAATTTGCGACTGTTCTCAACTTGCTGGTGCAATTCGCTGCGTAAATCGGGCCTTGCCAAAGGACCAATCTTATTTGCGGGCTCCAACGGATCGCCATAAGTGGCCTCGCTCATCAGACGAACAAATTCAGCTTCGAATGCATTGTATATTTTATCGGCCACAATAAATCGTTTTGCACCAATGCAGCTTTGCCCGGCATTTATCAACCGACTGGTAACGCATAAACTGGCAGCTTTTTCGATATCTGCATCTTCCAAAATAAGGTATGGATCGCTTCCTCCGAGTTCGAGGACTGATTTTTTCAAAACTGATCCTGCAATAGACGCGACTGATTTGCCGGCAGGAGTACTTCCTGTGAGCGTAACCGCTTTTATCAGTGGATTTTCTATAACTGCTTTTACATTTGTTGAACCAATCAATAAAGTTCTGAAAACATTCTCCGGGAAACCGGCATCTCGGACAAGCTGTTCAATAGCGAGGGCACAACCAGGCACATTAGCCGCGTGTTTCAGAACACCTGTATTGCCTGCCATTAATGCAGGAGCTAAAAAACGGAAGACTTGCCAAAATGGAAAATTCCATGGCATTACCGCTAAAACTGTACCTATTGGCTGATAGGTAATGTACGACTCTGACGCTTCAGTTTGAATAACTTCGTTCTTTAGAAACGAGGCTGCGTTATCAGCATAAAATGAGCAAACTGTAGCGCATTTTTCGATCTCATTAACTGCTTCACGGAGCACTTTGCCCATTTCTGCGACCATGATTCGGGCAAGTTCGTTTTTTCTTTCAATCAACAGTGCCTGAAGGTTCTTCATCAATTTGGCCCGTTGTTCAAAGTCCGTCAGCTTCCACTGCTGAAAAGCATGATCAACCTGACTGATGATAGAGGTTACCTCTTCTGAAGTATATTCCGTATAGTTTTTGATTACTTCGCCTGTAAATGGATTGACTGATTGCATGGCTCAAATATTTTACTCAAAAATAACGCTAATCATTGACTTTTACGCGGTGGTATATGAAATGAAGTATATTTGTAACAACAGGTAATTTATTAATTAAAGACTTATTGTATTGCGCTATTTTCTTCATATTGCTTATAACGGAAATAACTATCGCGGGTGGCAAAAACTTCCCGGGATTATTAGCGTTCAGCAAGTTATTGAGACAACGCTAAGCCAGGTACTTAAAGAAGCTATCTCAATTATTGGCTGCGGACGTACGGATGCGCAGGTCCATGCGAGTCAGTTCTTTTTCCATTTCGATATTGACCGTGAGCTGGACTTCGATTTACAATATCGGATGAATAAATGTCTGCCGCACGATATCACTGTTTATGATGTTATACCGATGGAGGGTTTGCCACATGCCCGGTTCGATGCTATTCAACGAAGTTACGATTACTATATTCATATTCAGAAAGATCCTTATCTGGTTGGTTTGAGCTCGTTTTATCCGCTGACAAATCCTGATCTGGAAAAAATGAACGAAGCTGTCTGTTTGCTGGCAAATTACGATGACTATGGCTGCTTTTGCAAATCTCCTTTAAAATATGAGCACACGATCTGTCATGTTTCGAAGGCGCAATTGTTTTCGAATGCAGACCAAACGAGATTAAGGTTTCATATCTCATCAAACCGGTTTTTAGCAGGAATGATCCGGATCATCGTTGGAAAATTGCTCGAAATCGGTAACGGTGAACTTAGTGTTGCCGACTTCGAACAATATCTCAAAACAAAGGTGACCCCCAAAACGATTGTACCTGTTTATGCACAAGGCCTTTATCTTTCGAAGGTCACCTATCCTTACCTCGATTTGCCATCAACTTCAATCTTTGGTCGAATGCTTCAGCATGGGGTTGATGTTCCAATTATAAAAGCTCCATAACGGTCGTATTGACTAAAATTTCAAGCTACTGGAGGCTTGCAA
>JANXZJ010000017.1 GCA_025355585.1 Mariniphaga sp.
CCTGCCACCATCTTCAAGTCGGAAAAGGTTATTCCTTTTAATCCTTAATGTGATGGTTAAATCCCCGGCCTTCGGGCCGGGGTAATTAAATTTTAAAACGATGAAACGAAACCCAATATTTCTTTTCCTCTTTTTGCTGATTGTTTATCCGGTTTATTCACAGGATATTATCAACAGTCTTAATGTAGGAACTAATGAATCGATTCATCAGATTTCTACAAGTGGGATTGCTGATATTCTGAGTTTTCAGACACTGAACCAGGGCACAGGCAGTTTTGTTCTGATCCAGCAAACTGGAATTCAGAATACTTCCAGTATAAATCAGCAAAGCGATCCGGGGCAATCGAATCAATCCTATGCTTATCAGCAAGGCAATTATAATGAGATGTCGGTCGGTCAGGTAGGTACCAGCAATTTGCTTTTGGGCTTTCAACTAGGCTATCTTGCAAACGAAGTTAACAGTAGTGCTGGAATCCTGCCTTCAATTTCTATTTCAGGAGCATTAGATGTTGGTCTGAAAGGTGACGGTAATATGCTTGAGGTTTCGCAGGAAGGAGAGAACAATGGTATCATGGCGGTACAGCAGGGAAATGATAACTCTATCTCTGCTGAACAAAAAGGGACTAATAATTATCTCTTAATCTTACAGAAAGGGACGAATAACTCGGTAACAGGCTATATTCAAGAGAATTCGTTGGGTAGAAACTTTGATACAATTATTCAGGAAGGTGAAAGTTTAAGCCTTGAAGCTACCGGTGTTTCTACATCTAAAGCAATAGGGAATATTTTTTCTCAATCGGGAATCAATTTGTCATTGCAGGTAAACAACGGGTTTGTCAACTCACTTGGCGGTATTGAAATCACCCAAACCGGCAAGGATATGAAAGTTGTAGTTGATCAGTCTTACTTCTTATTCCCCATGAAATAGTCACCATGCATATCCTCGCAACTATTTTATTTTCTGTGCTATTTTGTGCCCCTTCCGTAAATCAAAAGGACAGTATAAAAACAATGCCCGTACCGGAATCACTAAAAAAATTGTTTGAGCAAGTCATAAAACAACCGTCGAAATCAAATGACTATGAAATAGAAATTGATGGCTTGCTAGTTGATGACACAAAAACCAAAACCGGGAAGGATTTTTACGATTTGTTTTATAACAGATGGGAGGCTCCTAAAGGTGCAAAAAATTATACGATCACTGTCAGCGAAAAGCCTTTCCGTCTGACTTCCACCCTGATTGTTGTCTTAATTAACGACAATCCGGTTTATCAGTCAATTCTTCAGCCGCGTCAGGATATCGTTGAAGGAATGTCAGAAGATGCGATTTTGACTACTCAGAGTTACCTGGCAAACTATGAGGAAATTATGAAACAACTGAACGGCGATGACATGACCGGATCAGGCATATATTAATCAAATTTTAAATATCCACCCTTAATTTTTCGGAATGAGAATTTCTATTTAAAAACCAAATCATTAAAAACACACGCAATGAAGATTTTAAATGCAACATTAGTTATTGTATTTTTTTTCGTGGCAGGAAAAACGTACGGACAGGATTTTACTTACACACCCAAAAATCCCGCTTTTGGAGGTAATCCTTATAATTACAGCTGGTTAATGAGTTCGGCACAAGCGCAGAACGATATTCAGGAAACATCTTCCAGTGCTTACAGCCCTTACAGCACAGATCCATTGAAGGATTTTTCAGAGAGTCTGAACCGACAGATTTTGAGTCAACTTTCAAGGCAGATTGTAGCCAAACAGTTTGGCGAGGATGCGTTAAGCGCAGGAACTTATGTGTTGGGAGATTATCAAATCGAAGTTGGCGATCAGGCAAATGGCCTTAATATTACAATTCTGGACAATAAAACCGGGAGCCAAACTACTGTATCAGTCCCCTACTTTTAAATTATTTTTTACATATTGTTCTTGTCATGACACAGAAAACCATTCTGTTAAGGAGAGTTTTGGCGATAATTGCAGTGGTCCTGGTGGCAGCTTGCGGACCATACATGCATCAGCCGATGAAACCCAGAAGAGCTATCCTTGGCCCGGAAACACCGGTCAAAAAAACGCTTTTGGATCTACCTAAACCCCAGGAAAAGATTGTTACGGCAGTTTATAAATTTCGCGACCAGACAGGGCAATACAAGCCTTCGGAAACTGGTGCCAACTGGTCAACCGCAGTAACGCAAGGGGCTACTACCATCTTAATCCGTGCATTGGAAGAATCAGGCTGGTTCATACCAATTGAACGCGAAAATATGGCCAACTTATTGAATGAGAGGAAAATTATCAGAACAAGCCGTTCACAATACGAGGGTAAGGATGAAAATAACAATTCATTATTGCCTCCGCTATTGTTTGCCGGAATTATCCTTGAAGGTGGTATTATATCGTACGAATCGAATATTTTAACCGGAGGAGCCGGCATCCGGTACTTTGGTGCAGATATTTCGGGGCAATACCGTGAAGACAGGGTTAGTATTTATATTCGAGCAGTTTCAACTGCCAACGGTAAAGTATTGAAAACTGTTTATACTACAAAATCGATTCTTTCTCAGGAAGTTTCGGTTGGTTTATTCAGATACGTGAAATCTAAGCGATTACTGGAGGCAGAAACTGGATTTACCTATAACGAGCCTTCTGAGATTTGTGTTACGGAAGCCATTGAGAAAGCCATTGAAAGCCTCATTATTGAAGGGGTTCAGGAAAAATTGTGGGGGCTCAAAGATCCTAAAGACACTGCTTCAGTTTCGTTTACGAATTATAGGGAAGAAAAGCGGATTAATTACAGCTCTGATCCGTTAGGTAGAAAAGTGGAAAAGAACAACCGCGGAAAATTAGCGTTAGGCGCGTCGGTTGGTTCAAATAAATATTATGGCGACTTTACTTCCGGCCAGATCAGACCCAAAACATCCGTTTCGATTGGATTTGCGGTAAGTCCTCATTTATACATTGATAATGAAAATGGTTATCGTGGATTGATGGTGAAGGATAAAGTTGATGACGATTCATATTTCAGCGATCTGTCTCTGCGTTATGTGTTCCTGCCATACGATAGGTTTACCTCATATATGAGCATTGGCGTCGGATTCGACTATAACCCAAAGGGTATTGGACTGTCTGGAGATACATATCTATCCAAAATAAATGGCTCATTTGGTCTTGAGTTTATGGCAAGGAAAAACCTCGGCTTATCTGTTTCATCCGGATGGAATTATTACTTAAGTGATAAGTTCGATGGTGCTATAAGTGGACAAAACAATGATATGGGCTGGGGAATTTCATTAGGAATGAAGTTTTATTTTTTTAAGTTAAAACAATGAGTGGCTTATTAATAAATCGTAGAATCATGAAAAAAATAATATATATAGCAAGTTGTTTATTGCTGGCTACCATCACATCATGCGATGAAGTAAAGTTGGACATTTTAAACTACGGATCAATAAATGGTAAGGTTCTGGACGGAGAAACTTATTTACCACTAAATGGAGTTCTTGTTACAACAACGCCTCCAAGTATTGCTTTGTTGACTGATGCTGAAGGGAAATTTACAATTCCAAAACTTAAGGAAGGAGAAGTGGCAGTAAATGTTAAAAAGAAGGATTATTTGAGTACTTCTCTATCAGCTGCTATTTACAATGAAGAGATTACGCAGTTAGACATACTGATTCTAAAGGATGATAAAAATATTGGAAATATCAATGTTTATGATCCGGTTCCGGGGAATGGCGCTTTGGATCAATCGTTAGGATTTACTTTAAAATGGAAAGTTGAAGGCAAAAAAGTAGGCACAGAATTGACATATAGTATTTATATTTTCGAATCAAATTCAACAGTACAGAAGTTGGTTGGCGAGGATATCTCTGCCCTTGAAGTAACAGTCGGCGGCCTTAATAATTCGACAACCTATTTCTGGTATGTGGTGGCCAAGTATGAAGGGAGTAAGATTGCCTTTAGTCCGACCTGGTCATTTAAAACAATTGGGAAATAGGTAAGGTTTCTACAATAGTATTCGATTTTGTATTTAATCAGAAAGGGAAAAGGAGGCAATTGCTTCCTTTTCCCTTTCTTAGATTTATAAGACAAATATTCTAAAGAAGACGAAAATAAATCTGATTCCGGCGTTGATAACAGGCTGATATATAATCATAAGTTGGATAAATTAATTGAATTAATTTATCCCGAATCCGCAACCACAACCTTACAAGGCAATCTAAAGTTGTTGCTTCAATAGCAATATACATTTTTGCCCATCGTCGAACCTGCGAATTAACCCAACGTCACATTACCGAATCGTCGAAACGAAGTTCAACGCAGCTGATTGTCTGTCCCGATTTTCGTATTTTTGTCAAAATTTGATGAAAATGGGAAAACAAAACTGGAAACCGGGCAATATGGTTTATCCGTTACCTGCCGCATTGATTAGTTGTGGTGATATAAACGGAAAGATGAACCTGCTGACTATCTCATGGTTGGGAACACTTTGCACCGATCCACCAATGTGTTATATTTCCGTTCGTCCTGAACGGTACTCACACGATCTGATAAAGCAATCGGGTGAGTTTGTGATCAATCTGACAACTTCTGACATAGCGAGAGCGACCGACTGGTGTGGTGTGAAATCGGGTCGTGATTTTGACAAGTTTAAAGAAAGCGGTCTTACGCCGGCTGCGGCAACAATCGTGAAATGTCCGATCGTACTCGAAGCGCCTATTTCTATCGAGTGCAAAGTTAAAGAGATCAAATCTTTGGGCTCTCATGATATGTTCATAGCAGATGTAGTCAATATCATTGCTGACGATCGGTACATCAATTCCGAAACCGGGGCCTTCGACCTTTCTGCCTCAGGAATAATGGCCTATTCACATGGAACTTATTATTCATTGGGGAAGCGTATCGGCAAATTCGGATGGAGCGTAATGAAGGATAAAACAAAACTTTACACAAAGCGTTAAGTGATATTACAGGATCTCTGAGTCTTAATCCCTTCAGCTCAGTTTTTACTGATCAAAATTTCAGCATTTATAGTATTTATCATACTTCTGCTAAGGTAAAATCAGTATAATTGGAAGACTTTGTTTTTCTTTTCTCCCCTGTAAAATATTATTTTATAAGTATATGAAGGCCAATTTATTAATAGGACTATTTTTATTATCCGGTATGACGACAGGTTATTCGCAAAATGAAGTAAAAGAGATTAATCCGCTTTTAGTGGAATGGAATACCCCACATCAGACGCCACCTTTTCAGGAAATTAAGCATGAACACTTCATCCCGGCTATTGAAGCTACATTAAAAGAGGCGAAAGATGAAGCAGATGCAATTATTAACAACACCGATCAGCCTACTTTTAAAAATACAATTGTTGCCCTTGAGGTTGCCGGCGAAAAGCTCGAACGCGCAACAAGCGTTCTGTTTAACCTGAATTCAGCTGAAACTGACGATGAAATACAGGCGATTGCACGCGAAGTTTCACCAAAACTTTCAGAATTTTCAAACTATATTACGTTGAACGAAAAGCTTTTTGGAAAGGTTAAAGCGGTTTATGCTCAAAAGGAGAAACTTGATCTGTCAACTGAAGATCGTCAGTTGCTGGAAAAGAAATTCCTTGGGTTTGTGAGAAGTGGTGCCAATCTTGAAGGGGATGCCAAAAAACGTTATGCTGAGATTACTACCGAATTGTCGCAGCTTTCATTGCAATTCGGTGAAAATGTACTGGCTGAAACCAATGCTTATCAATTGTTGATTACAGATAAAAATGATCTAGCTGGAATTCCTGAGTCAGAGTGCGAGGCTGCTGCTCAAACAGCAAAATCAAAAGGAAAAGTAGGTTGGATGTTTACACTACAGGGTCCCAGTTTTATTGGTTTTATGAAGTATGCCGATAATGGAAAACTTCGGGAGCAAATGTATCGGGCATATACTTCACGTGGATTTCAAAAAAACGATAAAAACAACGAGGAAATCATCCGTAAAACAGTTAATCTCAAACTGGAAAAGGCAAAACTGTTGGGATTTAGAAATCATGCCGAATATGTTCTTGCTGAACGGATGGCCGAAAATCCAAAACGGGTGAACGATTTTCTGAATCAGCTTCATGCCGCCTCACGTCCTGCAGCTGAAAAGGAATATGCAGAAGTTCAGGAATTTGCAAAGAAGCTGGGATTGAAAGAACCATTACAGCGCTGGGATTGGAGTTATTATTCCGAAAAGTTGAAAAATGCTCATTACGGTTTCGACGAACAGCAGGTCAAACCTTATTTTCAACTGGAAAAAGTGCGTGAAGGTGTTTTCGATCTTGCCACCCGACTTTACGGTCTCACTTTTAGGGAGAATAAAGCGATTCCGGTTTATCATCCCGATGCCACCGCTTACGAAGTGTTTGATGAGAATGGTTCGTTTCTTTCGGTGCTCTATCTCGATTTCTTTCCGCGGGATGGTAAAAATGGGGGAGCCTGGATGAACGACCTCAGACCTGAAAGTAAAGTGAATGGCAAGGTTATAAGACCTATTATCACTATTGTTTGCAATTTTACAAAACCTACTGAAACAAAACCTTCGTTGCTGACTTTTAATGAGGTGACAACTTTCCTTCACGAATTTGGTCATGCACTGCATGGTATGATGGCGCAAACTGTTTATCCAAGTCAGTCAGGGACCAATGTATACCGCGATTTTGTCGAATTGCCATCGCAGGTCATGGAGAACTGGGCAACCCAAAAGGAGTGGCTTGACCTGTTTGCTGTACATTATGAAACAGGAGAGAAGATTCCAGCTGAACTTGTTCAAAAACTCATCGAAGCCGAGAATTTCCAGGCAGGATATGCGAGTGAACGCCAGTTGAGCTTTGGTATGAACGACATGGCCTGGCATTCAATTACCGAACCATTTAAAGGTGATATCGTTGACTTTGAGCTAAAAGCGATTGCACCTACCGATTTTTTCGAACCTGTGACAGGAAGTTGTCTCAGTACTGCTTTCACACATATATTTGCGGGAGGTTATGCTGCCGGTTATTATGGATACAAATGGGCAGAAGTGCTCGATGCCGATGCATTTTCGGTATTCAAAAAGAATGGTATTTTTGATAAAGCCACTGCAACTTCCTTCCGCAAAAATATCCTTGAAAAAGGAGGAACCGAACATCCAATGAAACTTTATGTCGCATTCCGTGGACAGGAACCATCTGTAGAACCATTGCTCGAAAGAAGCGGATTAAAGAAGTAAAAAATAATTCAACCATGAAAAAAAATCTGCTGATAATCGTATTTCTTATTGCTTTAGGCTTCCGTGTTCAGGCGCAGGAAAAATGGGATTTGGGAATATTTGTAAAGACAAAGGAGAATCCTATTGTCAAGGCAGACTCTACATTGACATTTTTCTGTCCAGTGAAAAAAGAAATCGTTAAATGGCAGAAAGCTGATGTATTCAATCCTGCAGCAATTGTGAAGGAAGGGAAAGTATATCTTTTCACACGAAGCGAAGATAATCCAAAGGCGATTTTGGGTGGTCGTACGTCACGTATTGGATTGGCTGTAAGTGAGGACGGGATTCACTTCAAAAATTTCAAGCAGCCAGTTCTGTTTCCCGACAACGATGAATTCAATAAATATGATTATCCCGGAGGGTGCGAAGATCCACGCATTGTTGAAACCGCTGAAGGCATGTATGTTATTGCCTATACAAGCTGGAACTACAAGGTTCCCCGCCTCTCAATTGCAATATCTAAAGATCTGTTTCACTGGCAGAAAAAAGGCCCGGCTCTTGCAAAAGCATACAATGGTAAGTTTTTGGATCTGGCATCAAAATCAGCTTCTATCATCACAAAAATGGTCAATAACAGACCAATTGTAGCAAAGATTAAAGGTAAGTATTGGATGTATTGGGGTGAGCAATTCGTGAACCTGGCATGGTCCGATAACCTTTGGGACTGGAATCCGCTTTTAGATAAGAACGGAGAATTAAAGAAGATAATGATGACCCGTCCCGGTAAGTTTGACAGCGATCTGACAGAATGTGGACCGCCTGCTTTAATGACAGATAAGGGCATCCTACTCCTCTACAACGGAAAAAATGCTGTAAATGAAAATGCAACAAGCACTTTACCAAAAGGGACTTATTCTGTAGGTGAAGTATTGTTTGATCTGAATGATCCTGAAAAAATTATTCAACGTACAGACGCATACATTCTTAGGCCAACTTTGGCTCACGAAATGACGGGACAATATGCCGCAGGAACAACATTTTCAGAAGGATTGGTCTATTTCAAAAATAAATGGTTTTTATACTACGGCACTGCTGATTCTTTTGTTGGGTTGGCTGTATCTGAAAATAAATAAACGGAATCAAGGCTGATCTGGTTACAGGTTATAGATTGTAGAAAAAGCAGTTTCGGAAATGGAGCTGCTTTTTTTATGGAGCAGATTTTCTCACAAAAGCTCCTTTCTCCAAAGATAGTATCATCAATCGTAAAAATTCCTGCAACTTCAGCGAAAGTTGACTGTTAGTTTTGTGTTATAAACAGATATGATTTTATTGAATAGCAAATGGAAAGAGATATTTTTGATTTAAAAGGAAAAATTGCTGTTGTGACCGGTGGTGCAGGTGTACTGGGTGGCAGCATTTCGCGGAGTCTGGTTGCAGCAGGCGTTAAAGTTGTGATCCTTGATATTCGTAAAGAGTTGGTTGATCAGCGCGTGGAAGAACTTCGCGCTTTAGGCGGCGAATGTTTAGGCATTGTCGGAAGTGTTTTGGAGATTGAAGAGTTAGAGATTGCTTCCCAAACTATTGAAAATGAATTAGGCAGGGTCGATATCCTGATTAATGCAGCAGGTGGAAATTTGCCGGGTGCAACTTTGGAGGTCGATCAAACCATTTTTGATATGAAAATTGTTGATTTCGCACGAGTCACCGACCTGAATATGAACGGAACTGTGTATCCAACAATCGTTTTCGGGAGATTAATGGCTAAAAACGGTTCCGGAAGTATCATCAATATTTCATCAATGGCTACATTCTCGGCCATCACAAGGGTTCCGGGTTATTCCGTCGCTAAATCGGGGGTAAATATTTTCACCCAGTGGATGGCCTGTGAAATGGCTTCGAAGTTTGGCGATAAAATCCGTGTTAATGCAATTGCTCCCGGGTTCTTTATCGGTGATCAAAACCGGAATGTGCTGATTAATCCTGACGGTTCTTATACCGATCGTAGTATAAAGGTGATAGCAAAAACCCCGATGGGTCGTTTTGGGGATATTAATGAACTAAACGGTGCTGTCCGTTTCCTGTGTTCTGAAGCTGCGAGTTTTATTACGGGAGTTATTCTTCCTGTCGATGGTGGATTCAGCTCGTTTAGTGGGGTGTAAACTGGCTTCTGGCAATTGGCTACTGGTTTCTGGCCGCAAGCTGGCAGCCGCCATTAGCCAGCCACTATAATTTTAATTTAAAACTTGAGGTTATGCTATTAAAAACATGGCGCTGGTTTGGGGCGAAGGATACTGTAACCCTGAAGGAGATCAGGCAGGTAGGTGCAACGGGTATCGTGACTGCTTTACACCATATTCCAAACGGTGAAGTTTGGGACATTTCTGAAATACAGAAAGTTAAGACAGAAATTGAAACCAACGGTCTGACATGGGAAGTGGTTGAAAGTCTGCCAGTTTCAGAAGGGATCAAACAGGCAACATCCGACCGCGACCGCCTGATTGCCAATTATTGCACAAGCCTGCAGAACCTTGCTGCTTGTAATGTAAAAACAGTGGTTTACAATTTTATGCCAGTGCTCGACTGGGCGCGAACCGACCTGAAATACCAACTACCGGACGGATCTGAAACGATGTACTTTGATTTTCCCACATTTATAGCGTTTGACGTTTATATTCTGAAACGGCCGGATGGTGAAAAAGATTATCCGGCACATTTAGTTGAACTCGCAAAAGTAATCGCCTCTAAAATGTCCGCAGAGGAGGGCGAAAAGCTGGCATACAATATCATCATCAAAACACAAGGGTTTATCGACGGAACCATTGATGGTAATACCATTAATCCGAAACAGGCTTTTCTTTCATTAATAGCTAAATACAAAGACATAAATGAAACACAACTGCGGGAAAATCTTCGTTATTTTCTTGCGAAGATAATTCCAGTCGCGGAGGAATGTGGCGTAAAAATGTGCATCCACCCCGATGATCCTCCGTTTCAATTGCTCGGTTTGCCCCGGATTGTTAAAACCGCGGCAGATCTTCGATGGATTTTAGATGTGGTTCCATCACCTTCAAATGGGATCACTTTCTGCACTGGTTCACTTGGACCTCGTACGGATAATTTACTTCCGGAAATGATCCGTGAATTTGGCAATCACATTCATTTTCTGCATTTGCGAAACCTTAACAAATCGGCAAATGGTTCTTTTTATGAAGCCGGACACCTTGATGGAGAGCTGAATATGACGGAGATTATGAAAGCTGTCGTGTCAGAGCAATTACGACGCAGAAAGGAGGGGAGGAGTGATTGGCAGATTCCTGTCAGACCGGATCACGGATTAAAAATTCTATCCGACTTTGATAGAAAAGATAATCCAGGTTATCCCTTATCCGGAAGGATGAAGGGATTAGCCCAGCTTGAAGGATTGGCCAAAGGGATTGCTGCGATGATGGAATAAGTAAAATAATTTCTAATCATTTTACCAGCTGTTAAATATGCCGTCAAGGTAAGTATACCTTGCATTTATATAGTCCTTTAGTTGTTTAACTCCCAGTTCATAATTTTGTGGAGGCGTTGCACCTTGCGGAAGGCTTTGCGTGGTGATATCCCATCTTTTAAAATTTGCTTCCTGTGAAAAGTGGATATTGGCAACCATCTGATCTGTAAAAGCCAATAAAGTTAAAAGCTCGGTTTTCTTATTGTTCCAGCGCAGTTTAACCGCTTTCTTAAATCCGGCATCTTTTAAAAACTGCTGAATCCAAACTTTGGGATCATGCGCATTCGTAGCCATTAGCTTACGGGTTACATCTCCCAACCTTCTGTCATTGTTAAATGCAATATCAAAATCCCATATTGGACCAAAATAGAGAAGCGGATCGTTACGACGCTTAAAGATATAGGTACTCCACCACGAATCGGGGTTTCCTGTAAATTCGCTGATGATGTAGTAATCGATAAAGGTCTTTTCATCAAAATATTTCCGCCAGCCTGTTGCCGGGTCGGTAAAGTTATCCGAGAAAAGGGCACTCTCTGCCTGGGTTCCAAAGTAATCCTTTATATATTCGAACTGTGAGATATCATAATCGTCGTCCTGGGGATATTTTACTGTTGCAATCAGGTTCTTATATTTTGTCTTGAAATAGAGTGGCTCAGTTTCTCCAAAACCATCCATCTCTAAAAGATATCCGCCTGTAATCTTTAACGGATTATTTCCATCAGCGGCTTTCAATGACTCAACATTAACCCTGCCAGTGGCAACTTCGACCTGATCGGTAAGATGGTAGTTCCCTTTATAGTCGCCATTCAGGTATAGATCGACTAATATAGTTGAAGGAACGAAACGGTTATTTGTAGGGTCGTCATTCATGATTTTGGCTGCTTTAAAGGCTACGGCATTTCTCAGGAGCGTTTTATCTGCATCGTTGGCAAGTAATACCCAGCTTTTCTCTTTGGCGTGATTAAGTCCCAGAGGACTAATCTTTTCGGGGAATTTTATCCGGTAGGGCTGTTTTGGAAGCCACGTGGTCGAGTTTCCACGAAGACGGATTTCAACCATCTTCCCGTCGGCATAGCTGTTCCATAAGCCTTCTGTGATTCCGTTGCCGATCAACTGAAGATTTGCTTTGGTGTAAATATCTTTACTAAAGATCGGATCATTCGCGTTAATGCGAATAATTGGTAACGAGCCATTTATTTGCGGGCAAATAATTCTTACTTTATACGTTTTCTCACTACCGTTTTCAGCTTTTACCACATAATTAAGTGTTTGACTGAAGTCATTAACTGTCACGTCACTCGCTTGATTCATTCCGTTAACTGTAACCGATATACCAGCTTTCTCCAGGTGTGCCACAAATTTCGAAGGAGTATTAGAATCAATCCACTTGAGAATCGTTCCTGTAATTTCGGCTTTCTGCTCATCGATTACAAAAACGATATCTTCGGACAGGTCAGGATTCGCAGCCCTTTTCAGCATGAAGAATTTAAGGGAATTTTCGGAGTTCTGTTTAATCTCCTTTTTACAATCGCATAGCATTATCGCTAAGAACATTATTGCAACAATAAGCTTGGTTTTCTGAATATATCTCATTTGGATATCAGTTAATTGGTGTTTAGTTAGAACACTTTAAAAGTAGTTATTTTTTTGTAATTTTGCGGCTCACAAAACAAGGATTGCAATGTTAACGCGCATCAAAGAATTACAGCAGGAGATTGAAGGAATTGTCGCCAAATCGGTTGAGGAAGCCGAAGAGCTTCGAATCAAGTACCTTAGTAAAAAGGGTGAGATCTCTAAGTTGTTTGAGGAATTCCGTAATGTATCAGCCGATCAGAAGAAAGAGATTGGCGCAGCGGTAAATACGTTGAAGGAATTCGCACTTGAAAAGATCAATCTGTTGAAAGAAGGTTTGACAGAGCAGAAATCTGCCGGATCAGGCGTTGATCTTACACTTCCGGGCGAACCAATGAAATTAGGAACGCGCCATCCCATCTCAATTGTAAAAAACGAAATACTCGATATATTCAAAAGATTAGGTTTTGTTGTTTCAGAAGGTCCTGAAATAGAAGATGACTGGCATGTTTTCAGTGCTTTGAATTTCGCCGAGGACCATCCTGCACGCGATATGCAGGATACCTTTTTCATCCAGACCAATCCGGATGTGCTGTTACGTACCCACACCTCCTCGGTGCAGGTTCACGATATGGAGACAATGAAACCGCCTATTCGTACGGTAACGCCCGGACGTGTTTTCAGGAATGAAGCCATTTCGTACCGTGCTCATTGTATGTTTCACCAGATTGAAGGTTTATACATCGATGAAAATGTGTCGTTTGCCGACCTGAAGCAAACCTTGCTTTACTATGCAAAGGAACTTTTTGGCGAAAATGCCGAGATTCGGATGCGTCCCTCTTACTTCCCGTTTACGGAACCTTCGGCCGAAGTCGATGTCTCATGTTCGATTTGTGGCGGAAAAGGTTGTAATGTATGCAAATACACAGGATGGCTTGAAATCCTGGGTTGTGGAATGGTAGATCCCAATGTCCTCGAAGCATCAGGCATCGATAGCAAGAAATATACGGGATATGCTTTTGGAATGGGCATCGAACGGATTGCCATGCTGAAATTTGGTGTCAACGATTTGCGTCTTTACTTCGAAAATGACGTTCGGTTCCTGCAGCAGTTTGAATCAGCGAACTAATTAAGCTATACCCAGATAATATGAGAATTGTGAAGCCATTGCAATTAATGTTGCTGGCTTTGATCTTCGCGTTAGGCGGATGCTCAAAACCAGAAGAATGGGTGATAAATTCTCCCAACAACAAAATCAGCTTTAAAGTATTCAAAAAAGAGAACCGGTTGTTTTATACCGTTGGTTTTCCCGATTCCCTGGTTATTGAGGAGTCTCCACTGGGAATCACACGGAATGATGCACAATTCATCGAAAAATTATCATTTGTATCTGAGACGGAAATAAAGTTCTTTAACAAGAGTTATAAATTGCTAACGGGCAAACAGCTGGAATGCAGATACTCGGCAAAGGAACTTGTGCTGACTTTTGAGAATGAGCAAAAAGCAAAAGTCGAACTTGTACTTCGTGCCGGAAACGACGGAGTTGCTTTTCGCTATCGTTTTTCTGAAACTGCGACAGGCAATTATGAGATTACAAATGAGATAACGGGATTTAAACTGGCGAAAACGGGCAAAGCCTGGATTGAACCTTACGATAGTATCACAAAATATTCTCCTGGTTATGAGCGAAATTTTACCAATGGAACTCCCGTAGGAGAACCATCTCCTGAAACTGAAGGATGGTGTTTTGCCGGATTATTTCAGACTTCAAATGCATGGGTTTTACTCACCGAAGCTGGTCTTGACAGTACCTACTGTGGTTCACATCTTGCACAAAATGCTCCCGGAGGCTTATATTGTGTTCGTTATCCGGATGAAAAAGAGGCAATGGGTCTTGGGAATGCCAAACCGCGAAGTCAGGTTTTACCTTGGGCGACTCCGTGGCGTGTGATCATCATCGCGAAAGAGCCATCTCAGATTGTCGCCTCGACAATGGTGTATGGTTTAAGCGAGCTATCCAAAGTCAAAGAGGTTTCGTGGATTAAACCTGGATTGGCATCATGGAGCTGGTGGGCTGATCCTGCAAGCCCAAAGGTATATAAGAGTATGATTCCATTCATCGACTTTGCATCCGAATGGGGCATTCCTTACTTCCTTGTCGATGCCAACTGGAACATGATGGAAGGCGGAAATATTGAGCAACTGATCGCCTATGCCAATCAAAAGAAAGTAGGCATCTGGTTGTGGTATAATTCGGGCGGACCGCATAACACCGTTACGGAAGCACCACGCGATATCATGTTTGATCCGGCACAACGCAGGGCAGAATTCGAAAAATTGCAGAAATGGGGTGTCAAAGGGGTAAAAGTTGATTTCTTCCAAAGCGATAAACAGCACATTATTCAGCAATACATGGGCATCCTGAAAGATGCTGCCGATTTTCATATCATGGTCAACTTTCATGGCTGCACTTTACCCCGGGGTTGGCAGCGTACATGGCCGAACCTTGTTGCGATGGAATCTGTTCCCGGTGAAGAGTGTTACATGTTTCGTGCAGACTATCCTGAAACGGCTGTATGCAACAATACGATTCTCCCTTTCACTCGCAATGCTGTCGGCTCAATGGATTATACGCCGTTTGGTCTGACGGATAAAGTGAACAAACACCTTACTACTTATTCCAACGAGCTGGCTTTGACCGTTGTATTCGAATCCGGCGTGGTTCATTTGGTCGATTTTCCTGAAGTTTATAAAGCTTTGCCCGAATATGTGCAAAGTTTTGTCAAACAATTGCCTACCGTTTGGGAGGAGAGCAAAATGATTTACGGATATCCCGGGCGCGACGTCGTGATGGCACGCCGCTCTGGTGAGAAATGGTTTATCGGAGGTATTAACGGAGAAAAGACGGATAAATCAATTACTTTAAACCTGGACTTCCTGACAGAAAAGCAGACTTATACCGTCAAACTGATTGCTGATGGAACCGACGGAAAATCATTCGTTTTCAGCAAAATGTCCGTGAAAAAGGGAGATCAGCTTTCTGTGAAAATGTTACCTGCAGGCGGTTTCTCAGCGGTTATTGAGTAACCTACAGTATTATAAAACAGGGCCCTTCCGGATTTTGGGATGGCTTTGTTTTTGCCTAAGCTCAAATATTTGTGGATATCTGTTCTAAAAATAATCCCTGAAAAAACCAAAGAACCTCCAAAACCAAAACCTTATTGACCTGATTGTTTGGTCAATGAGTATCCGATTAAATAGGTAACATTCAAACCTAAATTGCTTCTCTTTTTACCTGCTTCCCAGAAATAATTCACATTGTCAACTTCACGCGCAATCTTCAGAAGATCTGTGGGTTTATACAAACGGATAATTGAAACAACACCATCCCATACCGTGCATATGGGGATAATTGGGATCAGATATGTAAATAGTAATCTGGAGAATCTGAAAGGTTTAAAGAAAGGTGTGAACACGAAAAAGAGGATCGGATGAAAGATGAGCACCGCTAAAACTGCAAAGATATTTTTATTCCCGCCATCAAATATCCCAATTCCGCACCTGGCATCAACTGCATTTTTCAATACTGATTTTGCAAATTGATTATTGAAATGATGGAAGCCTGAAAATATTGTTCTGAATCCTTTTAAGGTAACCGGAACATCTGAAGCATCAACGGAAGTGTCTGAAAATGAAATACGACCTTGTGTTTTTGAAGAAATAAATTCAAAAGCATTTTTGTTTGGAAACTTGTCTGTAAGTATAATTTTGATTTCAGTATCAGATTGCAGTTCCATGTTCGTTTGAATCTGTTCAATGGCACCACCACCACCTGAACACAAATCTACTATTTGACTGGAATTTGTTTGCTTTAATCCTTTAATTATTAAGGGAATGATTGGCTCATAAAAATTTAAGGTGGTTATCAGGTATCGCAAATAGTCTGTCATGCTTTCTCTGATGGTATCGGGGAACCAGTCTAAATCTTCGAACTCAAACAGGCGATCCTTTATGTTCATTGTTGCAAAATTGTTAGATGTAATGCCTCAAAATTTGACGGTCATTACAGTCTTTAACAATTTGATTCCCGGTTTGGCTTTACGGATTTTAAATGGATAAAATTCAGGACTAGTCCTCCACCTTATCCGGGAGTGCAATTTTGATAATTCGCTGTGCGATACCTTCGGGTGAGAGTACATAATCGATACATCCACTTGCTATTGCGGTTTCTGGCATGTCAGGCTGAGAAGCTGTTTCGGGTTTTTGTGCGATGGTGATACCTCCCACTTCTTTTATACCGCAGAGTGCTTCTGCTCCGTCACCATCATAGCCGGAGACAATCACGGCGATGATTTTGCCATCCCAGTTTTGTGTAAGCGAACGCAGAAAAATTGTAATCACATCGGGCCAACCATGGGGCTTTGAAATTGGTTTAAGGCGAAACTCATCATTGAGAACGTGTAAGTCGCTCTGTTCCGGGATGATAAACACATGATTGGGCTTGATGTCCAACTTTTCTGTGATAAGTTCAACCGGCATCTTTGTATAACGCGGCAGAATCTCATGGAGCATCGTCGTCAAATTTCTCAAGTTATTGAAAATAACAATTGTAACACCCATGTCGGTTGGCTGATTCTGAAGTAACCGGATATAAGCATCAAGACCACCAGCCGATCCACCCACTCAAACCCAGGAAAATCATTTACTGCCCGCTTTGTTTAATTCCCTTTATATACAATTACTTTAAATTTGGCAAATACGGTCAAAGCTCTAGCATATGTAATGATAGTTTTATCCAATAGCAGATAGCTTCAATAAATATTTCGTTTGCTGTTTGCTTCATCCAGTGTGAGTTTCATATTCCGGTGGGCAAATTTCATCCCCTTCAAATTGAGAAAGATCTGCTGTTCGTATTTGGGGGGAACATTAAAGCACGAACGATTTTCTTCAACGACTACATTATAGATGTCGATCCGGTCGAGTCCGGCTTCTTCGACCAGAAAATCTTTTAAACTCTCTTTGTCAAATGTTTGGCCGTATCCCATATTCATATAAATTGTAATTGGAGGGCCAGGTTGTAATTCGGGGGCGACTTTTACCTGCAAAGCCGAAAATTGAATATTGAGCTGTGTTTCAAGTATATTTATTTCATTCATCTCATCCTCTTTTACAAAACAGACGGAGAGACCTGATTTTCCTGCACGTGCCGTTCTTCCGCTTCGGTGCGTATATTGTTCGGGTTTTTCGGCTAAATGATAGTGAATGATATAATCGAGGTCTTTTACATCGATACCCCGGGCTGCAATATCGGTAGCAATCAGTAAATTGATTCTGCCATTTTTGAATCCCCGCATCACCTTTTCGCGCGATTCCTGGTTTAGGTTGCCATGAATGGCATCTGCTGAAACCACAAACCCTACCAGTTGTTTTGATAACCTTTTGGCCGCCATCTTGGTCCTGCAAAACAGGATTCCGCGCTGTTCAGTACGAGCATTCAATAAGGCTTTCAAATATTCCAGCTTCATCCCCTTTTTATAAACGACGAATTGGTGTTCGATCTTCTGATTGATCAGTTCCTCTTCATTGATGCGAATTTCAACGGCGTCTGCACCCAAATATTCTTTAATCAGTTGCCTTACATCTTTAGGCATTGTTGCTGTGAACAGCGATTTTGTAATCCCTTCCTTACACGATTTCAGAATCTCATCTATCTCGGCTTTGAAACCCATTTTTATCATTTCGTCGGCTTCGTCAAGTACCAGAAAGTTCAGGTCTTCGAGGCTGAGTGCTTTTCGTTCGAGTAAATCAATCAGCCTGCCCGGAGTTGCAACCACCACATGCGTCGCACGTTTGAGGTTCTGTATCTGTTCATCGATGGGTGCGCCACCATATACCGATTCGGCAAATACACGTGGCAAATATTTGGAGAAGAGAAAGAATTCCCGTGCAACCTGTTGTCCCAACTCACGCGTGGGAACCAGTACCAATGCCTGTATTTTAGGCAACATTGGGTCGATCGATTGTAAGATTGGCAGGCAAAATGCGGCTGTTTTACCTGTGCCGGTTTGTGCAACGGCTACTAAATCCTGTTTCTTGTTGAGGATATGTGGTATTGCCTGTTTTTGAATATCTGTTGGTATGGATATTTTATTGTTCTGAAGCGCGTGGATTATATATTCGTTAATCCCTAATTCTGAAAAAGTCATCTTTGATCTGTAATTAATTTCAAATTCCTCTGATTGAAGAATCGGCGTCAAAGGTATTCTTTTTCAGGGAGAAGTAGTCGTTGAATCGTGTAGAGACAAGGCATGCCTTGTCTCTAC
>JANXZJ010000028.1 GCA_025355585.1 Mariniphaga sp.
GCCGAAATATTTGGTTCTGCATCAACGGTAATTGTCCCCTTAGCAGTAGCATTCACACATGGACTTACTGTCGATATCGTATAATTGTGATTTCCAGGTATTGTTGGCGTTCCACTGATTGTATAAATCCCGGAATTGTAAATGCCATTTAAGCCAGCTGGTAACCCTGTTGTTGTCACTGAGGTTGCGCCTCCACCAACCAAATAGCAGATATTTGTTATTGGAGAGTTGTCGCAGACTGTTGGGTTATTGGTGCCAGCACCTGACGTCAATACAAGGGAAGGATTTCCTCCATTGGTCAGTAAATCATCAAACGTACCGCACTCGTCACCTCCACCCTGGCAAGCATAAAATTGTTCAGGTCCGAAATAGATGGTTTGCTGATTACTACAGTTTCCGTCCAGCCCCTTATCTGTAAGATCATTCCCAACATAAATGGTTGCATTTGGCGGAAGAATTAAATTGGCTTTATTCTTAAACCAAATCTTAGCTTTTGTGACTAAATTTGGAGTTATGATAACTGTTTGAGTGTCAAAATTAAAGTTGATACCATTCACAGAGTTGTCCCCGGACAAATATAAAATTCCATTTACTGTCAGGGTCCCCATTGGCAATGTCGTAATTCCTGTGTTGGATATTGTGACAGTATGACCAACCTGAAGATTAACGGCTCCCGTACCCGTAAACTGTCCTGGCCACCCTTCTGTCGTTGGGGTAACCCAACCTGATCCACTAAAACGTTCCCATGTTGCCAATGCATCCCAGTTGCCGCTACCGGCTGACCTGTAATCACCCGCTACCTGTGAATAGGAGGCTGTGATACCAAAAATCAGCATGAGGATAAGAAGAGACAGGCGGATTAGTTGTTTCATATGCTGCATGGTTTTACAACCGCTTCTTCCGGTTGATGATGATACCATGAGATATCTACTTGTTGGATTTGATAACTGTTCTTAGGGTATACAGGCGAGTATTGATATAGGAATAATAGCTGATGGATTGAACCAATAAAATCAAATTTGTGGGATACATTTAGGCATGTTTTTACACCGCCAGACGATCCGAATAAATGGTTCTTGTGGCAGATTCTTCTTGCTACATGTATGACAAATATAATTTGCAAGCTTAAAATGTTCCTGATTAACGAAATGTCGTTTTCAAATTAACCAAAATCATTCACAATAGTCAGTTAAGTCTGATTTATTTTGAAATTTTGATTTGTTAAATCTACATAAAAATTAATTTTAAATTGTGTTTATTTGAACAAATTATTTATCATTATTAATTAATTTTTATTAGGGCTATAATATTGATTATCAAAATTTAAATAAAGAACTGAGACTTTGTAAAAATGAGTATTTCGATATAGTGTAAAATTATTATACTAATTACATTGTCGCAGGACGTCAGATATGTTTACTAAAATAGGTGAGTGCACCTGCGTCCCCGGCAATTAACCGTTCATTTTATAAAGCACAATAAAAATCCGTTTGTACTGCCCAAAAGTCAATATGCGAATGGTGAAATACACCATGTGCGTCCTCAACATTCGCATGTGCTGCAATCAGTATTCTATGTGCGACCTCAACATTCGTATGTTCTGCAATCAGTATTCTATGTGCGACCATCACATAACTATGTGCGACCTTCACCTGACTTTGTGTCACAATCAGATCGTTTTGCACGACCGTTCGCTGACTTTGTGTCGCAATTCGCTGACTTTGTGTCGCAATCAAATCGTTTTGCGCGACTGTTAGCTGACTTTGTGTCACAATTCGTCCGTTTTGCACGACTTTCAGGTGATTTGTAGTATTCTTCCTGTGTTTTGTCTGGCCGTCAGTGCTTTATGTGATCGTTCAGCGGACGAATGTTTCGTTGATGTTGTGTCCTCAGGCACTAAAACGTCGGAGGAAAACAATACGACTGTGGCCGGTCGTCCCGTGCGGGCACTGTCATTAAGTTAGGCAAATAATGAAAATGGAACGCGGATAAAACAGATTTTATAACGCGGATAAAAACGGATTACTAAAAAAATCTGCGTTGTTTTCATCAGCGTCATCCGCGTTCCAATCTTTAACTTAATGAAACGAAGTGACCGGGTGACTGTTCAAATCATGAATAGTCACCCGGTCACGCCACTCCGGTCGCTTTTGACACAAACCATTTCCTGTAACATGAATCTTACTTCTGGTCATGTTAAAACCATATCCGGGCACTTGAAACTGACTCCTTGGCACATCGAATCCATATCTGGAAACATATAACTGACTCCTTGACATATCGAAACCATATCTGGAGACGTGCAGCTGACTCCTGGCAGGATGCATTCATTGCCGGGAACCTTAAAACCATTTCCGCAAAATAAATAGAGGTCATCTCAATGAATGGGACAACCTCTTTTTTATATTTTGGGACACCTATTCTAAATACGTATAACCATACAATCCTGAACGGTAATTCGAGAGGAACTCTTTTCCTTCTTCAGCTGTTATGATTCCCGATTTTACGGAGGAAGTTACCCATGTTTCAACGGTCCGCACTAATTTCTTGGGATTGTACTGCACATATTCAAGCACTTCGGCGACCGTTTCGCCATCGATAATCTGGTCGATACTATAACCTTTATCATCAACCGAGACATGCACGGCATTGGTATCTCCGAAGAGGTTATGCAAATCGCCCAGGATCTCCTGGTAGGCGCCTACGAGAAATACACCTATATAATAAGGCTCCTTCGGTTTCAGTGAATGGACCGGAAGGTAATAGGAGAGGTTCCGGGTCGAGATGAAATTATCAATCTTGCCGTCCGAATCGCATGTGATGTCCTGAAGGGTAGCCGAACGGTCGGGTTTCTCGTCGAGACGCTGAATCGGGATAATCGGGAATATCTGGTCGATGGCCCATGAATCGGGCAACGACTGAAAGAGCGAGAAATTGCAAAAATATTTATCAGACAGTAATTTAGGAAGCGTAGTCAGCTCTTCCGAGATGTGCTTCATCCCGTTGGTCATTTGCTGAACCTCCTTGGCAATCGACCAGAACAGTTTTTCGATTTTGGCCCTCGTCTGAAGGTCAAGCAATCCAAGGCTGAAACGGTCGAGCGCTTCTTCGCGTATCTGCTGGGCATCGTGCCAGGTTTCGTGCATACGGGTCTGGTTCAGTGTACTCCACAACGTATAAAGCTCTTTGAGCAATTCGTGACCGTCTTCTTCGATTTCCTCGTCTTCTTCCCAGATGGGCAGCGAGGTAGCTTCGAGCACCTCAAATATCAACACCGAATGATGAGCAGTGAGTGAACGCCCCGACTCTGTAATCACATTAGGGTGAGGGAGGTTGTTTTTATCACTTACATCAACCATTGTAGAAATCACATCGTTGACATATTCCTGTATGCTGTAGTTTACACTGCTTTCGCTGTTCGACGAACGTGTTCCATCGTAGTCGACACCTAAACCGCCACCAATATCAACGAAACTGATGTTATAACCGTTCAGGTGCAGCTGGACATAGAACTGTGATGCTTCGCGGATGGCAATCTTAATGCGCCTTATTTTATTGACCTGGCTTCCAATGTGAAAATGAACCAGGTGCAGGCAATCTTTCATCTTGTGTTTCTCCAGAATGTCAAGCGCTTCGAGTAATTCGCTGGAGGTGAGTCCGAATTTACTGACGTCGCCGCCCGAGTCTTCCCATTTTCCGCTTCCTGAACTGGCCAGTTTGATCCTTATTCCAAGCTTGGGTTTTATTTTGAACTGTTTGGCTATCTTGATAATCAGCTTAAGTTCGCTCAGTTTTTCAACGACCAGATAGATGCGACGTCCCATCTTCTGCGCCAGAAGCGCCAGCTCGATATAGTCCTCGTCTTTATAGCCATTACAAATGATCAGTGAGTCATTATCCGTGTTAATGGCAATAACAGCATGTAGTTCAGGTTTTGAACCTGCCTCAAGCCCGATGTTGAATTTCTTGCCATGTCCAACAATCTCCTCCACAACAGGTCGCATTTGATTGACCTTGATGGGATAGATGATGAAATTCTGGGCTTTATAGGCGTATTCTTCGGAAGCTATTTTGAAACAACTGGCCATTTTCTCGATCCTGCTGTCCAGAATGTCGGGAAAACGGATCAGCATCGGAGCAGAAACATCCCGCAGTTGAAGTTCTTCCACTAATTCCTTTAAATCAACTTCAACGCCATCTTTACGGGGGGTAACCACCACATGTCCTTTTTCATTGATCGAAAAGTAATTTATTCCCCATCCGTTGATGTTATAAAGCTCAGCTGAGTCATCGGTGCGCCACTTTCTCATTAATAATTCTTGTATTTATAATAAATTAAACTTGCCGGAGCAAAATAACTAATTTTTCAACTGTTATTAGAGCTATGTTATATATTTTTCAACTACATCCGGCAAATCAATGAATTTGTAATCCTGCGAACGTAACTGCGGCTGAAAACCGGCTTCCGTAATTGTGCGTTGCATCTCAAGTGCTGATAGTTTAACGGATGCTCCGGCTGCGGAGACGACATTTTCCTCAATCATGATTGAACCCAAATCATTGGCTCCGCCATGAAGAGAAACCTGTGCGGTCTCTTTGCCAATCGTCAGCCACGATGCCTGAATGTTTGGAATATTATTCAAAACAATCCGGCTGATGGCAATCGTGCGGATGTACTCAATCGGGAGCACTGGCGTTAATTTGATCAGTTTTCCCAATTCGGTCCCTTCCGACATAATCGGCCATGGAATAAACGCCATAAATCCGGGCGCTGATACTGGTTTTAGTGATTGCAAATCACGCAGGTAAATCAGGTGCGAAACCCTTTCACCAAGGGTTTCGATATGTCCGAACATCATCGTTGCGGAAGTCACCATGCCCAGTTTGTGGGCTTCGGCCATCACGTCGAGCCACTCGGCAGTGCGTGCTTTCGCAGGCGAGATCTCTTTCCGGACGCGGTCGCACAAAATTTCCGCACCAGCTCCGGGTAAACTGTCAAGACCCGATTCGATCAGTTTTTCAAGCACTTCGCGGTACGACATGCGTTCTTTCCGGGCAATGTGCACAATTTCAGGCGGCCCCAGCGCATGTAACCTGACTCCGGGAAACTCACTTTTCAAACGCGAAAACAGGTCGGTATAAAAGGCCAATCCATACCCGGGATGCATTCCTCCCTGAATCAGCAATTGGTTTCCTCCCAATTGCAGCATCTCTTCTATCTTGATTTTGTACTCAGCGAAAGTGGTGGTATAAGTTCCTTCCCCGTTGATCTTTCGGTGGAAATTACAGAATTTGCATCCTGATATACAAATATTTGTAATATTTATATTCCTGTCGATCATCCACGTGACGGTATTGCCCGGATGAAACTTTTGTCGCAACTGATTGGCAATAAATACTAACTCGGAAGTTGGTGCCTGCTCGTAAAGCAATACACCCTCCTCTAATGAAAGTGGCTCAAGACTTAATGCACGGTTAAAAATCCGATCGAAATTCATAGCGTAAAAAAATTTGCGACAAAGGTAGTATTTTTGAACCATCGACATTTGAAATTGTTGGTTACAATATGATAACAAAATCAATAGCGCAATACGATGAAGATTCAATTTAGCAGATCCACCCAGGTCCGGTTTGAAGCGAAGGCATATCTGATATTCGACAGGGCCGTCCTGACCGGAATTCCATTGACTGATAACGAAGCGACTTATGCCCTTAAACAATTTGAGGAGAATGAATTGGTTATAGTGAACAGGTACAGCGAATTAATTTTTATTGCCTTTGCCGACCCTTTAAAAAGCGAAGGAGTTTTCCTGGAGCAATGCCGGAAAAGAGGCAATGAAATTTCGGGAATATTGCGAAAGGAGAAAATCAGCGACATCGATATCATTATCCCATCAGCCAATCCGAAGACGGGACTTGCTCTTGCGGAGGGTTTGGCATTGGGAAGTTACCAATTTTTGAAATATCGGTCAGCAACTGATAAAAAGCGGTGGAATCTTGAAAAGATCAATCTTGCAGGAAGTGATGTTTCGAAAACCGAGATTGACTTATTGGCTATTTTGATTGAAGCTGTTTTTATGGCGCGCGATCTTGTGAATGAACCGGCATCGCATCTGAATGCCCTGAAACTGGCTGAGAACTTCGAATCGATGGGGAAGGTGGCTGGCTTTACGACTGAGATTTTTCATAAAGATCGGATTGAAGCTTTAAAGATGGGTGGATTGCTGGCTGTAAACCTTGGAAGTATTGATCCGCCAACTTTTTCGGTGATGGAATGGAAACCTGCCGATGCAAAGAACACGAAACCAATTGTTTTGGTAGGAAAGGGTGTTGTATTCGATACCGGAGGGCTGAGCCTGAAACCGACAAAAGATTCGATGGATTCTATGAAATGCGATATGGCCGGAAGCGCTGTAGTGGCTTCGGTCATGTATTTTGCTGCCAAATCACGGTTGCCACTTCACCTGGTGGCTTTGGTTCCGTCCACTGATAATCGTCCTGATGGAAATGCCTATGCCCCGGGAGATGTGATCTATATGCACAGCGGTCAAACGGTCGAGGTCTTGAATACCGATGCTGAAGGACGTTTAATATTGGCAGATGCACTTAGTTTTGCCAAGGATTACCATCCCGAATTGGTGATTGATGTTGCCACCCTTACAGGTTCGGCTGCGATGGCTATCGGTCAGCATGGCATTGTGGGAATGGGAAATGCCGGAGCGCAAACCTTTCAAGCCTTAAAGCAATCCGGAGAGAATGTTTATGAGCGTGTTGTTGAGTTTCCACTATGGGAAGAGTATGGCGAATCGATCAAATCGGATATCGCCGACATGAAGAATATTGGTGCACGTGAAGGCGGAGCTATTTCTGCCGGCATGTTTTTGGAAAAATTTGTGGATTATCCATGGATTCATCTTGACATTGCCGGTCCTGCATTCTTAACCACATCAGATCATTACCGGACTAAAGGGGGAACGGCTTCCGGCGTCCGATTGCTGATAGATTTTCTAAAGAATATGGCATGAACCCGACAGAAATATTCTGAATGAATAAAATGCTGCAAAATTAGCTGCGAAGTGGTTACTTCGGCAGAGCATTAAAACCCGCTGTGAAATACCGAATAAAAGGTTAAATTTGGCAAATGAACCGTTTAAAAATCCGGTTTATGATTATCTATAAAAGATTTTGGAATGGAGCAACATAAGATTAAGGTGGGAATCACCCACGGTGATATTAATGGCATAGGTTACGAAGTAATTATTAAAGCTTTAGCTGACAGCAGAATTTTAGAAATGTGTACCCCGATTGTCTACGGATCGCCAAAAGTGGCTGCCTACTACCGGAAGGCGATGGACAGCGAAATTTTCACTTTCAATCAGGTTAATACTGCAAAAGATGCAAACCCCAAGCGGGTGAATATCATCAATTGTGTGAGTGAGGAAGTGCGGGTAGAAATTGGAAAATCGACAAAACAGGCGGGTGAAGCATCGTTAGCCGCACTTGAGGCTGCTGTACGTGATCTTAAATCGGGTGACATCGACGTAGTTGTGACAGCTCCTATTAACAAAGAAAACATACAATCCGAAAGTTTTAGCTTTCCTGGTCATACGGAGTTTTTTGCCAAAGAATTTGGCATGAAGAACTTCCTGATGTTAATGGTCAGTGATATTATAAAGGTTGGCGTTGTAACTGGTCACATTCCTTTAAATCAGGTAACTGCGCTGGTTACCAAAGAAAAAATTCTGAGTAACCTGAGGGTCCTCCACAAAACAATGCTCGAAGACTTCTCAATCAGGAAACCACGTATTGCTGTTCTGGGGCTTAATCCGCATGCCGGTGATGGTGGTTTGATTGGTGACGAGGAACAACGAATCATTCTGCCCGCCATCAAACAGGCGAATGAAGAGGGAATCATCGCTTTGGGACCTTATCCCGCCGATGGATTTTTTGGCGCCGGCGAATTTAAGAAATTTGATGCCACACTTGCAATGTTCCACGACCAGGGATTGATCCCTTTCAAGTCGTTTGCATTCGAATCGGGCGTAAACTATACCGCGGGCTTACCAATTGTCCGTACCTCACCGGGTCACGGCACCGCTTACAGTCTCGCCGGAACAGGAACTGCCTCCGAGGAATCGTTTCGTAATGCATTATACCTGGCTATTGACGTATATGAAAATCGCAAAAGATACAGTGCGCTGTCGAAAAACCCACTGCAGCGTCATGAGATTGACAGAACTGGCGGTGAATAGTATTTTCGGCTGTTTGATGTTTAGGTATGGAGAATAAATAGGGTCATATTTTCATATTTAAGGGCTCGGCAAAATAGCAATAAAGAATGCCACCAAATCACTAAAACGCCAAATTCCACCAAAGTTAAAGTATTAATTATGAGCTTTGGTGGATTTTGGTGACTTGGAGTATTGGTGGCAAAAAACTTTTAACATGCTCAAATTTGAAATCTTGAAATACGGCATCTTACCTTTACTCTTTTCAAATTTCTGATAATCATTACCATTATTTCAAACCCAGCGGGTTTGTATGTTTATAGAATTAAAATGTGAAAGAGCAACATACGACTCCGGCCGGAGTCGAACATCATTATTTTGATCTCATTTTCTATAAACATATGATCTCTCTGAGGTCGAAAACTAAAGCTAAATTAAAGTAGAAAGTATTTCAGAAATGGAGAACCTTGCTCCGCAGATCACTTCATCGCTTGCCCCATAATACATAAAGATATCATCGCCTTTCACATAGTGGCTGTTGGTAAATATTACATTGCCACAAAATCCGGTTTGTTCGTAGGTTTTGATGGGTTCAATGATAGGATCAATACTTCGCGCCAGAACTTTTGACGGATCATTAATATCAAGAAGCAATGCACCAAGGCAGTAGCGATTGTCGCTGTCGGCACCGTGGTAAATCTCAAGTCATCCATCTTCAGTTCTGATGGGTGCTCCGCCTGCTCCAACCCGATTCGAATTCCATAATCCGTGCCGCGTAGTTGCGATGCACTTGTGTTTACCCCAGTGGACCAGGTCAGGCGATTCGGCCAGCCAGATATAGCCATATTTTACCTTCAAATTGAAAAACACCCGGGTTAAGAAGGCAAAACAGTTCCATTCCTTCAATACCAGGTTTCAGATCGGACGGACGAAGAAGCGGATTTTTGGGGAAAGCGGTTTGCTATATCCATTAATTCTTTGTTTTAGAAGATGATGAATTTACAATAAATCAACGACATAGAAAAAATATAACAAAATAGTGAATTGTGCGTATCAGTAGTTAATCCTTATATTGATTAAAATCGATTTTTAATTCACGATCACCGGGTTCATAAACGGGCAAAGGTTATCAATTGGATTCTATGCAAAAATTCATTTTGCACGACTATATATATTGAAGATATTAAAGAAATATATTTTGGCAATTAATTAGTTATGAGCAGATCATGTCACATTGCAACCAAATCGTTATGCTTTGAATCTTAATGGTGTAATGGCAATAACAATGATTTTGAGTAACCATTTTTATTTGTACTTTTGAAGGGTTACGCACCAACAGTGCCCGCTTTATAATTTATTGAAATAGAACAAAAAAGTTTTTCGATTTGTTTGTTGTATGTCATAAATATTAGTCTGTTTCATTTTTTAATTAATCAGGAGCTTTTTAACATTCTATGTACGAATTTATTAAAGGAACAATTTCAGGATTGACCCCGGCAGGGGTTGTTATCGAGACCGGAGGAATAGGCTACTTTTTACATATTTCAGTCAATACTTATTCACGCATAAACGGAAACGAACACAGCAAGTTATTCCTTCATGAGGTGGTACGGGAGGATGCTCATTTACTATATGGTTTTGCCGATAAAGATGAACGCGATTTTTTCAGGATGCTGATCGCGGTAAATGGAATCGGTGCGGCCATAGCAATTATGATGCTTTCGTCGTATCTTCCTGATGATTTGCGTAATGCAATTTTAACAGAAAACGTAAATCTCCTTAAAAGTATAAAGGGAATTGGCGCAAAAACAGCTCAGCGGGTCATCATTGAACTCAAAGATAAAGTGGGAAAAGGGGTCGCCTCTGATAAAATTTTCAAAACGGGCGATTCTGTGGTAAGAAACGAAGCCTTAAGCGCACTTGAAATGTTGGGATTCAATAAAAAAGCGGTTGAAAATTCGTTGGATCAGATCATCGCGGCGCAACCGGGACTAACAGTAGAACAACTTTTGAAAATAGCATTAAAAAGCTTTTAATAAAATAAATTGCGACGGGTTTTATCAAATACGGCGGCAGTTCTTATTCTCTTGATCATAACCACTCTAACCTGCAATAGTATTGCTATGGTTGGTTTGGAAAGATCGACAGGAGAAGCTTTGCTTATCAACCAGATCGCGGCTCAGGATACAATACGTCAGGATACAATTGGTCCGCTGCCATTTCCATTTAAGGATCAGAGTGCTTTTGTGAACTCCGGATCGCAGGATACATCGGCTCTTTACCTTAAAAAACCCTCTAATATCCACAAGATAGTTGATTACGACCCGGTTACAGGCGATTACCTGATCTCTGAAAAAATCGGGACGACAGATTATCGTTTACCGCTCTCTCTCAGCCGCGAAGATTACATGAGAACAGACCTTCGTGAATCGATTGATAAGTATTGGCGTGACAGAATGTCTCAAAACACAATGAATCAGCGCTCACAACTTCTGCCTCAGTTTCGTATAAGCGGACAGGCATTCAACAAGGTTTTTGGATCGAATCTGGTAAATATCAAACCTCAGGGGTATGTCGAAATGAGCCTGGGCGTTCGAAGCAACAGGATTGAAAATCCTTCGATCCCGGTTAAGATGCAGCGGAATACGACTTTCGATTTCAGTCAGAAAATTAATGTAAACCTTGATGGTCAAGTAGGTGACCGGTTAAAAATGAGGTTTAATTATAACACTGACGCTACCTTCGATTTTGAGAATAAAATCAAGCTCGATTATTCGGGTAATGATGACGATATTGTAAAAAAAGTGGAAGCAGGTAATGTATCGATGCCACTTTCGGGTACACTTATCAGGGGAGGAACTAATCTTTTTGGGGTAAAAACCGATTTGCAATTCGGAAAATTGTCGGTTTCAACCGTTTTTTCGCAACAAAAAGGGGAAACAAAAGTAATCAATACGGAAGGTGGAGCCGAGAAATCGAAGTTTGAAATTAATGCAACCGACTATGATGCGAACAGGCATTTTTTATTGGGCCATTATTTTTACGAAACCTATGATCAGGCGCTTGCAGCGTTGCCTGTTATAAAATCATCGGTTACCATCAATAAGATCGAAGTGTGGGTAACCAATAAATCGAGTCGTTTCCAGGAATCGCGGAATATTTTGGCGTTGATGGACCTTGGCGAAAGAGGCACCAATAAACAGAATCAGACAATTCCTGCTTTCGGCGATAGCCCCGGACTTTCTTTCCCTTTTAATGTCTTCCCGGGTAACGACATCAACGGACTTTATAAGGCGATGAATACCACTTATTCCGGTATCCGCGATATCGCACGGCTTACTGAGGTACTGGGTCCGTTATCGGCTCAGGATTTTGTAGGAGGACGCGATTACGAAAAAATCGAAAATGCCCGTCTATTGGATTCCACTGAATATACATTGAATCGCCAGCTTGGATATTTATCGCTAAATCAATCTGTTAATAATGACGAAGTACTTGCTGTTGCCTACCAGTATACATCAAATGGTGTAACTTTTCAGGTTGGGGAATTTTCGACAGACGGAATTGCTGCTCCCGGTACATTAATTCTGAAAATGCTCAAAGGGACAAACTTGAATCCTGTTTTCAAAAACTGGCAGTTAATGATGAAAAACATCTACAACATTAATGGTCAGCGAATTTCAAGTGAAGGTTTTAAGATGGATGTGCTTTTTAAAAATGATGCTGCAGGATCGAATCTGAATTATCTGCCCGATGGGCCTCTTAAGGAAAAGATTTTGCTTGGGGTCATGAACCTTGATCATTTGAACAAGCAACTGGATCCTTATCCGGATGGGATTTTCGATTTTCTGGAGCGTATTACGATCAATTCACAGCGGGGGCGAATTATTTTTCCGGTGATCGAACCTTTTGGATCGAACCTGGAACGCCAGTTGAACGGGGATGCCACCGCAATTAAAAAATACGTTTTCCGGAGTTTATACGACAAGACAAAAACTGTGGCTGAACAGGATGCCGAAAAAAACAAATTCCGGTTAATCGGCAGTTATAAAGGATCTTCTAATACTGAAATATCGCTTGATGCCCTTAATATTGCGCGTGGTTCCGTGAAAGTGCTCGCAGGTGGACGACAACTTCAGGAAGACGTTGATTTCATCGTCGATTACACACAAGGGAAAGTTAAAATCATTAACCAGGGTTTGCTCGAATCTGGAACTCCGATTTCTATCTCTACTGAAAGTCAGGATCTTTTCAGCATGCAGCAAAAAACCATGCTGGGGACACACTTTAACTACGAATTTAATAAAAATTTCAACCTGGGAGCGACGGTGATGTATCTCCATGAAAAACCGCTTTACCAGAAGGTAAATTACGGAGAAGATCCCATTTCGAACCTTATGCTTGGTTTGAATGCCTCCTACAATTCAACATCAGGTATGATCACCCGGATGGTAAATGCGTTGCCATTTTTAAAAACCAAAGAGGAGTCGAAAATTGCAATCGAAGCCGAATGGGCAAGGTTATATCCGGGACACTCAAAAGTAATTTCAAAAGAGGGAGCTGCCTATATCGATGATTTCGAGGGAGCTAAAACACCTATTAACCTTAAATCATTTGTTGGTTGGTATACCGCAAGTACGCCACAGTTAAACGAACTGTTTCCCGAAGGCGACCTGATCAATAATCTTTCAACCGGATATAACCGGGCTTTGCTATCCTGGTACATTATCGATCCTTTCATGCAACGCCGTACAGCCCCGTCGTACCTTTCAGCAGAAAAAAAACTTGACGATCAACGGGTCAGGGAAGTATTTCAGAATGAAATTTACCCGTTGCGTCAAACGCCCGCTGGTCAGCCGACGAATATCCCAACGCTCGACCTTGCCTATTATCCCTCAGAAAGAGGATCATACAATTATGACGCTGCACCCACCGGTTATTCCTCGGGTGTCGACCAGAACGGATTGCTCAAATCGCCAGAAACAAGATGGGGTGGCATCATGCGAAAAATTGAAACAAGCGATTTCGAAGCAGCTAATGTGGAGTACATCGAATTCTGGCTGATGGACCCGTTTGCGATGGATTCGCCCAATAACGTGAATCCGGGTGGTGACCTCTATTTCAACCTCGGAAATGTTTCGGAAGATGTTCTGCGCGATGGACGGAAGTCGTTCGAACAAGGATTGCCTGCCGACGGGACTACTGCAAATACAGATGTCACAAACTGGGGAAGGGTTTCGAAACAGCAGTCACTTGTGAAAGCATTCGACAATTCTCCCGCGGCCCGAGTAAATCAGGATGTTGGACTCGATGGGCTTAGCTCAAAGGAAGAAGGTACATTCTTTAGCAATTATATCAACAATCTTTCAAACGTTGTATCAAATACTGTTGCTTTGGGGATCGCAAAAGCGGATCCGTCAAGCGACGATTATCACTATTTTAGAGGTTCCGATTACGATGCCGAAAAGAAAGATTTATTGGAAAGGTATAAATACTATGCCCGCACTGAAGGAAATTCACCTACCACTGAGCTTTCGAAAGAGAGCTATCCGACTGCCGCCACTTCCATTCCTGATGTGGAGGATATTAATGACGACAATACGTTGAACGAAAACGAGGCCTATTATCAGTATCATCTCCGGATCGACCGGGCAAACATGGTAATGGGCAAGAACTATATAACGGATATAAAGATAGCACCTGTACAGCTGAAGAGTGGCACAGATACAACAATCACCTGGTATCAATTCAAAATACCTGTAGGCTCACCCGATAAAGTTTATGGTACTATTAACGATTTCAGATCCATCCGCTTTATGCGGATGTTTTTGAGAGGGTGGCAAAAGCCTGTTGTAATGCGATTTGCAACACTCGATCTCGTGCGTACCAATTGGAGACGTTACGATAAAGACCTGACGGAAGACCAGAGCATTCCGTCGCCGGGAACTCAATTCGAAATATCAGCGGTGAATATAGAGGAGAACAGCACCAAGAAACCTGTAAACTATGTTCTTCCTCCGGGCGTAAGTCGGGTTATTGATCCGTCTAATGCCCAGCTAACTCAATTGAACGAGCAATCGATGGTGTTACGTGCGGTCGATTTGCAACCAGGTGATGCCCGCGCCGCTTATAAGACGATGCAGATTGACATGCGCAGGTATAAAACACTGAAGCTGGAAGTACATGCTGAGCAGATGGAGAATACGTCACTGAAAGATGAAGACCTTTACCTCTTCGTGCGTTTAGGGGCTGATTTTCAATATAATTACTACGAATATGAGATCCCGCTAAAGCTTACACCTCAGGGCGTTTACTTAAACGAAAATGATAGCGACCGCATTAAAGTATGGCCAACCGCTAACCACGTTTACATTCCGCTTGATATACTGCCACAATTGAAATTAGACAGAAACAGCAAAATGCGAACAGCCGGATCAACTATTACGCTTGGAGATATTTACGAACAGATTCATACAGGCGTAAATAACAATAAAAACAGGATTAAAGTCAAAGGAAACCCTGACCTGTCGCAAGTAGAGGTTGGGATGATTGGCATCCGGAATAAAAAGGGGAAAACGCTTGGTTCAAAATCGATTGAAGTGTGGGTGAATGAGCTGCGGCTGACCGATTTTGAAGAAAAAGGAGGTTGGGCAGCCATAGGTCGTATTTCGGGAAACCTGGCCGATTTGGGAACCTATTCGTTTGCGGGAAGGATGACTACGACTGGTTTTGGAAGCATTGACTCAAAAATGGGCCAAAGGACCTTTGACGATAGTCATGAATATGATATCTCGACCAACCTGGAGCTTGGGAAATTTTTTAAACCAGAATCCGGTGTTAAAATACCGCTTTACGTAGGTTTTTCAAAATCGGTTGCTACACCGGAGTATTCGCCGCTTGATAATGATGTGAAACTTAAAGATGCCCTTAACAATGCAGGAAGTTCGCATGAACGCGATTCGATCAGGCGGATTTCACAGAATTTTACTTCCCGAAAAAGTATCAATTTAACGAATGTTCAAATTGATAAACCCAATAAAACGGGTAATCCTAAAATTTACGATATTTCGAATTTTGCACTCACCTATTCACATAACCTGTACGAACACGGCGATATTAATACAATCCTTGAACAGACAGTGAATACACGCACATTGCTGAATTATAATTTTATAAGCAGACCCTCACCCATTGATCCTTTCAAAAATATAAAGTTTCTAAAAGCACCGGCGTTAACAATCGTTCGTGATTTTAACCTCAATTTTATGCCAAGCCAGCTGTCCTTCCGTTCCGATCTCAATCGAACAAGCAGTACTGTACAATACCGGAATATCACCAACCCTGCATTCATTTTACCAAAATCTTATCTCAAGGACTATATCTGGAACCGTTATTATGATTTTCGTTTCGACCTGACCCGCGGATTGAAAATTGACTTTTCGGCTGTCAATTCATCACGAATTGATGAACCGCTTGGCGCTTTAGATAAAAATCTTCCTGGTTATCAGGCCAGGCGCGATACCATCTGGCAAAGTATATTGGACGGAGGACGAAATACGCATTATCATCATACCTGGAACATTTCGTATACAATCCCGATCAATAAACTGCCATTGCTCGACTGGACATCGTCATCGGTGATTTACCAGGCCGGGTATGACTGGGATGTGGCTCCAATTACGAAGTCAAATTATGTTATTGGCAACAGTATCAGTAATTCACGTGCAATTCAGTTAAACGGACAAGCTGATTTTATCCGGCTGTATAACCGGGTTCCGTACCTGAAAAGGGTGAATCAGAAATATGGCGAATTCAGTCGCGGGAGGCGTGATGCCCAGACGCAGCGGCAGAATGCACCAATTACAGCAAATGCACCTACAAAGTTCAGAGATGGAAATGCCGTATTGAAAAAGAACACACCGCAGTCGATCTTTCATAAACTTGGAACAGCAAATGTAACCGTTAGGGTAACTGACGAAAAGGGTAAGGTGATTAATGGGCAAACAAAAATAGTTAACGAGAATCGTGTCATGTTCACGCCCGAAGTCGATTGTGCCAAAGCTATTGTAGAAGTCACGGGAGGGAAAGATAAAGATGTGAAGGAAAGTTTGCACCTCGATGAATACCTGGCTCGTTTTCTGATGATGCTTTTCAATATAAATGTCTCATATACTGAAAATAGCGGAACAGGTCTTTATGGCTATCTGCCGGGAACAAATTTCTTGGGATCCTCAAATTTCCAAAGTACAGATGGAAATACGACGCTTGCACCCGGCTTGCCTTTTATTTTCGGTCACCAGGATGCTGGTTTTGGACAGAAAGCTGCAGAAAGAGGATGGGTATCAACTGACACAATTCTCAATAAGCCTTTCATGCTAAGCACAAATACCCGGTTGAATATCAGGGCGACACTGGTTCCAATTCCCGATTTGAAGATTGTTGTCAATGCGAACCGAAGTTATTCAAGCAACTCCTCCGAATTTCTGATCCATGATAGTCAAAATGGCTGGGGAAGCTTTAATAAATCGTTCAACGGGAATTTCACGATGTCGATAATTTCGATCGGTTCCTCGTTCGAAAAGCTTGGAAAATCGGCTGTACAAGATTCAAAAGTATGGAATCAGTTCAGTCAGAATCGTGAAATTATTGCCCGCCGGCTTGATCAGTCGCGGGTTGCAAATCCAGACGTAGGATATGTGCCTGGTTCAATTGATCCTGCGACGGGTTTTCCGACCGGCTATGGTCCTTCGGCACAGGAAGTATTGATTCCGGCATTTCTGGCAGCCTATTCGGGTACCAGCGCTGAAAAGGTTTCGCTGACCCCATTCCCCTCTGCCAAATTTATGATGCCCAATTGGCGGATTCAGTACTCAGGAGTGGTTAATAAAATTAAGGGACTTAAAGATGTGATGAAATCAATGAGTATTACCCACGACTACCGATCGACTTACAGTGTTGGTTCCTATATCTCTAATCTTAATTATAAGACAGAAAATGACGGTTTTAGTTATGTTTTAAATGCGCAGAATAATTTTCTGCCGAAGTATGATATTGCTACCATTAACATTAACGAAACTTTTAATCCGCTTTTTGACATCGACATCACCTGGCTCAATAATGTCACCTCGCGTTTCGAGTACCGGAAAACAAGAAATGTGATGCTTAGCCTGACGAACAACCAGGCAATGGAACTCTATAATAATGAGGCAAGTCTCGGTTTGGGTTACCGGTTCGAGAATATGAAATTGTTTATCAAGACGAAAAGCTCGCAGAAGACACTGAACAATGACTTGAATGTCAGGGCAGATGTAACTTACGGAAAGAATAAAACCGTGCTTCGAAAGCTGATTGAAGAGAATAACCAGACCACGGCGGGACAGGAATCGTTTTCCGTGAAATTCTCTGCCGATTACAACCTGAGTGAAGTGTTTATCGTCCGGTTGTTTTACGACCGTATTCTGAATAGTCCGTTTATTTCGAATGCTTACCGTACAACCAATGCGAATTTCGGCGTTAGTTTCAGGTTTACGCTTACCCAGTAATGACTGTCGCTTAGTGGTTGCGGCTGGTTACTAGCATAATCCATTGTTTCGATAGTGTTCAGATTATCATTTTGTAGTTAAGAGGCATTGGAAAGTGATTTAGGCCAGCTGCCAGTTGCCAAATGCCAGCTGCTAATTCGCTGGAAGAAATAATATTTGCCTATAAATCGCTAACAACGATAGAGATAAAAAAATGCTGCTGCATAATCTAAAAAGAGGTGTTATCGAGGCCGGTTGCGATGAGGCCGGTCGGGGGTGTCTTGCCGGCCCCGTGTTCGCCGCAGCTGTAATTTTGCCTGTAGATTTTTATTCCGAATTGCTGAACGATTCAAAGAAACTGACCGAGCGGCAACGTTACGAATTGCGGCCAATCATCGAAGAAGCAGCAATTGCCTGGGCTGTTGGTTCATGTGATCATCTTGAAATAGACAAGGTGAACATCCTGAATGCCTCCATTTTTTCGATGCATCGCGCGTTAGATCAGCTTTCGGTACGGCCGGAACATATTATTGTCGATGGAAACAGGTTCAAACCTTATAAAAATATTCCCTACACAACAGTTGTAAAGGGAGATGGCAAATACCTTTCGATTGCAGCCGCTTCTGTTCTTGCCAAAACCTACCGTGATGATTTTATGCTTGCATTGCATGAAGAATATCCGGAATATGGATGGAACCAGAATAAAGGATACCCAACCGCTTTTCACCGCAAAGCATTATCAGAGTTTGGAATTACCTCTTTTCACCGTAAGACATTCAAACTTTTCGAGGCACAACTCTCGCTGGATTTTGGGGAAGAATCTTGAAGTTAAACCCTTAAGGTTTTTGAAAATCGCCGGGGTCTGTTAAATGAAAAGAGGCCCGAAATTCGGGCCTCCCTGATTATATATAGAGTCTGTGAAAAATCATCCACATTTGGAAGAGCCACAATCCTGACAGATAAGGCATCCTTCCTGGTAAATGACATTCGATGAGCCACAACCTTCGCATTTGGAGTCTTCTGCAGCCGTTCCATTCGGAATGTATTTCTTTAAAGCACGTGCAACACCATTTTTCCAGGTATTGATTGACTCAACATCAAACTGAAGGCTGGTAACCAGTTCAACAACTTTCTGTATTGTCATGCTGTGACGCAATACACTGGAAATCAGTTTTGCATAGTTCCAAAAAATTGGATTGAACTTATACGATAGACCTTCAATCGTAGTCTTGTAACCTCTTGAATTACAATACTGGAAATCGTAGCGTGTGGCACCTGATTCGTCGTGGCTCTTGATTATCCAACCCGATGTAACTGAACGGGGAAGAAGAATTCCATCCTCGTCATCAGCCAATCCTGTGAAAATTTCATAAGGCTTGCCATCGATCAGTCCGATAAAGGCGATCCATTTTTCCTTGTTATTCTGAAGTCTGACAATATCCGCTTCGAGTATTTCGGGACGTTTTGTCGGGAAAATACCGTCTTTCTTTTTGTCTTTCGTTGAAATCAAAACTCCCGATCGTGATCCTTCGCGGTATACAGTAACTCCTTTACAACCACTTTCCCAGGCGGCAAAATAGAGCCTGTTGACAAGATCTTCAGTGGCTTCTTCCGGCAGGTTGATGGTGACGGAGATCGAATGGTCAACCCATTTCTGAATCTGTCCCTGCATTTTAATCTTAGCCATCCAGTCGATATCGTTCGAAGAGGCTTTATGATAGGGTGATTTGGCCACCATCGCATCCAACTCTTCGTTTGAATAATTTCTTTTAAGCTCAAAGCCATTGACTTCCATCCAGGTTTTAAACTTATGGTGGAATACAATGTACTCTTCCCAGCTGTCACCCATTTCGTCGACAAAGTCGATGCGTGCATCTTTATCGTTGGGATTTACTTTCCGGCGACGTTTGTACACAGGCATAAAAACAGGTTCTATTCCCGAGGTTGTCTGCGTCATTAGACTTGTCGTTCCTGTCGGGGCAATCGTAAGCAGTGCAATATTTCTGCGGCCAAACCGGGTCATGTCCTTGTATAATTCGGGATCGGCTTGTGCAAGTCGTTGGATAAAAGGATTGTTCTTTTCACGTTTGGAATCGTAGATTGGAAATGCTCCACGTTCTTTAGCGAGAATGACCGATCCGCGATAGGCCTCAAGTGCCACAATTTTGTGAACTTCAACCGAAAATTCAACGGCAGTTTCGGAACCATAACGCAATCCAAGTGCGGCAAGCATATCGCCTTCAGCGGTGATGCCAATACCCGTGCGCCTTCCGTTGATCGCCATCTTCTTTATTTTTTCCCAAAGATTAATTTCAACACGCTTGATCTCAGCAATTTCCGGATCGGCTTTGATTTTATTGTAAATCGCATCAATTTTTTCAAGTTCCAAATCTATGATATCATCCATGATTTGCTGGGTCTGGCGGATATGTTTCCGAAACAGATCGAAATTAAATTTTGCCTTAGAAGTAAATGGCTCATCTACATAGGAGTATAGATTCAACGCTATCAGCCGGCAACTATCGTAAGGACACAGCGGGATTTCTCCGCAAGGATTTGTTGAAACCGTTTTATAACCAAGATCGGCATAACAATCGGGAACCGATTCGCGGATAATTGTATCCCAGAATAGTATTCCGGGTTCTGCTGATTTCCATGCGTTGAAAACAATTTTTTCCCACAACTTGGCCGCATCTGTTTCTTTCGAATAGATGGGATGATTGCTATCGATCGGATATTTCTGATTGTAAGTAGTTTTATTGCGAACTGCCTGCATGAATTCATCATCGATTTTTACCGAAACGTTGGCACCGGTCACTTTGCCTTCATCCATTTTGGCATCAATAAACTCTTCAGAGTCAGGATGCCGGATAGATACTGATAGCATTAAGGCTCCGCGTCTTCCGTCCTGGGCAACCTCGCGTGTCGAATTCGAGAATCGCTCCATAAAAGGGACTATTCCTGTTGAAGTTAAGGCCGAATTTTTGACCGGCGACCCTTTGGGGCGGATGTGTGATAAATCGTGCCCAACTCCGCCACGTCGTTTCATCAGCTGAACCTGCTCCTGATCGATCATGATGATTCCACCATACGAATCGGCACCATTGCCTACAACAAAGCAATTTGACAGGGAACCAACCTGAAATTCATTTCCGATGCCCGTCATTGGGCCACCTTGAGGTACAATATATTTGAAATCTCTGAAAAGTTCAAATAATTCATCTTCAGACATTGGGTTTGGATAATTTTTTTCGATTCTTGCTATCTCGGACGATAACCGATGATGAAGGTCATCAGGCGTTAGTTCGAAAATATTCCCGTAAGAATCTTTTAACGCATATTTGTTGACCCAAACACGGGCCGCCAGATCGTCACCCTTGAAATACTTAACCGATGCGACAAATGCTTCGTCAGGAGAATAAGTTGTCGGAACATCATCTTTTTGCTGGGGGGTGATCTCTTTTAATTCCATAGCTTTTAATATTAGGTTGATTTAATTGCGATTATTGTCACTTATAACGCCCTTTTTTTGTTGATGCAATATAACTGCGCAAAGATGTTTTTGGTTACATTTTTGTTACAACTTTTAAAAAGTTATCAACTTAAATGTGTTAGTTAATTGATATACAAAAGTATAATGTTTTAATAATTACGAAAAGTTTACAAAAATAAATATTCCGGAATAATAATGGAGTGATGGAAGGCACAGTCTATAAGTCGATAGGGCCATTGGAATTGGTACCGTTGAACCAGTAATTGTGTTCGGAACAGTATGAAAGGATTAGGTGTGGAAATGACCTGAGATTACAGAAAAAGATACTTTACAATCTCCTTTGATGCACCGCGATTTTTATTGACGTACCCGCGAGCTATGGCCGAGTCATAAAGGAGCTTTTCGGGGTTTGCCCGGTAACTGTCAATTTGTGTTTCGAGTTCTTCGTAATTATTAATACAGGTTGCAGCGCCGAGGCTCAGCATATCGTGGGCTTCCTGAAATTTTTGATAATCGGGACCGAAAATCACCGGAAGTCCAAATGCTGCAGGTTCCAATGTACTATGGATTCCGGAAGTAAACCCCCCGCCAACATAAGCCAGCATACCATACCTGTAAACAGAAACAAGGTATCCGTAGCCATCGACGATCAACACTTCAGCATTGATCAGTTCTTCGGGCGATGCCGTCGAGTAAAAGGCGTAAGGTTTCTCAAGTGCGCTACAAACACGCTCGAGTGACTGAGGAGTGACCTCGTGGGGTGCAATCACAAACTTCTGACCCGATTGGCTCTTATTCAGATATGGAATAAAGAGGTCTTCGTCTTCTTTCCACGTGCTTCCTGCTATAATGGCTTTTTGACCTCCGCAGAATATCTCAAGTTTATCAAGCCTTGGTGCTGCGTCTGCAATTTCTCCTACACGGTCAAGCCTGGTATCGCCAGATAATGATACATTTATAAACCCAAACTTGTGAAGAATATCAAATGATTCCTGGTTTTGAACAAAAATGTGCTCATAGGTACCGATTGCTTTTAAATACCACTTTCCCCAGGGTTTAAAAAAGATTTGCGATGGCCGGAACAGGGCAGAAAAAATATAGGTGGGTATATTCTCTTCCTTTAATTGCGTCAGAAAGTTATACCAAAATTCGTATTTAATAAAAAAGACTTTCTCTGGTCGTACAATATCGATAAACCGGGCGGCGTTTCTTTTTGTATCTAGAGGCAGATAAAATATGTAATCGGCAAATTTGTAGTCCTTTCTTAATTCATAACCAGATGGAGAGAAAAATGTGAGAAGGATTTTGTAGTCAGGTTTTAGTTTCCGAATTGACTCGATAACAGGTCTTCCTTGTTCGAACTCGCCAAGCGAAGAGGCGTGAAACCAAAGTATTCGTTCACCTGGCGTGATCGTTTCCTGCAATCGTTTGAAGATATCTTTGCGACCCTCGATCCATTTGCGTGCTTTTTCGTTTCTTATTGAAACGATTTTAAGCAGCAAGTAATAGCCGAGTATTCCTAAGTTGTAAAGCCACCTCATTTTATAACGATTTTGCCTGACAAATGTATTTCATTTCATTAAATAAATGAAACCGAATTTTGTTTTAGTTATCAATTTGATATCCTGTGTCTTGAGGTAAGTTTGGGAGAAATGATGCTGCAACCGCCAGTTCATCGCAACGTTCATTTTCCGGAATACTGGCATGTCCTTTCACCCAAACAAATTTTACGTGATGACGTGCCGACACTTCCAGGAACCTTTTCCAAAGTTCGCTGTTTTTCTTTCCCTTGAAATTAGTTTTCACCCAGTTATAAACCCATCGTTTCTCTACCGAATCCGCCACATATTTCGAATCGGTATAAATCGTCACTTTGCATGGTCCGACTTTAAGTGTTTCAAGACCAACCACAGCGGCCATTAACTCCATCCGGTTATTTGTCGTGAGTTTGTAGCCCTGCGAAAGTTCTTTCCGGTGTGGTCCTGACATCATAACAACGCCGTATCCGCCGGGACCTGGATTGCCACGAGCCGCACCATCGGTGTAAATAGTAATTTCAGGATTTTCGCGCTGCGTCATGCTATTGGGTTAAAATGTTGAAAGACCGGTGTATTGGCCGGTCTTTCAACATCATTGGTTATATTTTTGCCGGATCTGTTCCCGATAATTGTTAATAGGCCCGGAGCTATCTGATCAATTTCATTTCGTCAATTAAATGGCTGGCACCTGCGAATTTATCGATGGTCCAAAGTACAAAACGGATATCTACATTGATACATTTCTGTAAATCGGGTTCGAAGGCTACATCGCCGCTCATTGCTTCCCAGTTGCCATCGAATGCTATACCAATGAGTTCACCGTCGCCGTTGATAACCGGGCTTCCTGAATTTCCGCCAGTAATATCGTTATTCGAAGTGAAGCAAGTATGCAAAGTCCCGTCTTTGTCAGCGTATTGTCCGAAATCTTTCGCATTGTACATGTCAATCAGTTTCTGCGGAAAATCAAAATCGACATCGCCTTTAATTCCCTTTTCTGAATAACCTTTAAGAGTGGTGAAATAGTCATAATAGGCAGCATCGTGAGGCACATAGCCATCTACGATACCATAAGTGAGGCGCATGGTCGAATTGGCATCCGGATAAACCGATTTGTCTTTGTTCATTTCGTTCAAACCAGCGACAAACAGTCTGCGGGCCCTGTCCAGTCCGGCAGTCGTTTTGCTGACATCATGCTGAATCGTACTAAGCGTTTGAAAAATTGAGCGCATCGCAATGAATGCCATATCTTTATCGAGCACTTTTTGGGATGGTTTTTTCAGAAACGATTCCATCTTACCTTGATCTGCAAATATGGTTTTTTCAAACAATTTTTTTGCATATGCATCGAAATTGCCTTTATACTTTCGATCTATTTCCTGAAAAAAGCCCGGAATATACCTTGGATTAACTTTAGCGGCATAAAGTCTTAGCAGAGCACCGGCCACCTTTTGATCGGTATTGGCGTCATAATCTTTAAAATACTCACCAATAGAACGTCGCAGTTCTTCCGCATCACCTTCAATTTTGACTTTGTCATTGCCTTTTAACGACTCATAAAGGGAAGAGGATTCAGATGCAAAAGCAAAGATTTCCGCTCCACTCAGTAAGGCTTCCCTTGCATACTGAAAAGCAATTTTTTCATCGCTGGTTTTATATGCAGCTTGAATCGAATCGAGTGCACTGCCATATTTTGCTTTTCTTTCAGGCGTTTCGTTCGCCCATTTCAGAAATTCTTTTTCAATATCCTGTTTTTTGCCGATCACATTGAGTGCGGTCAAGCCTTTGTTCTGCCCAATCGAGTATTTATAATAGTTTGAACTTCTGGCAAATTTTGATGCGTATTGTATCCTTGATTTTTGACTTGTCGCCATGAAATCCTTGATAATATTTAGCTTAGCTTCTCTGGCAGTAATTCTGACTTCATTAACAATATCCATCATATATTTCACCTCAGTGGATGTCCGGTACCGTGTTGTTGTACCAGGATATCCCATCACCATTGCGAAGCTGTTTTTTTCAACTCCTTTTAATGAAATTGGAAGAAAATTTTTGGGGTGATATGGAACATTGTCTTTCGAATAGGTTGCAGGCTTACCATCGGGAGCGCAATAAACCCTGAACATTGAGAAATCACCTGTATGACGCGGCCACATCCAGTTATCGGTTTCACCTCCGAACTTGCCAATTGACTGTGGCGGAGCTCCGACCAGACGAATATCATTAAAAGTTTCAGTAACAAAAAGGTAGAATTTATTTGATTCGAAAAGGCTTCTGACCCGGGTTTCGTAACCAGTTTCACCCTTTGCTTCTTTCTCTATTTTTGCACCAGCCTCGCGCACCTTGGCGAACCGGGTTTTTTCATCCATAGCTTCAGTAACATTCTTGAGCACCTGATCAGTAACGTCTTCCATTCGTATTAGAAAGGTAACCGTCTTTCCGGGATTTGAAAGTTCATCTTCACGTTTCATCGCCCAAAAACCATCAGTCAGGTAATCGTGTGCGACTGAGCTGTGCTCCTGAATTTCGCCAAAACCACAGTGGTGATTGGTCAATAGTAAACCATCGGCTGAAATCATTTCTGCAGTACACGATCCGCGGTCGAGTGCAACCACGGCATCTTTTAAACTCGAATGGTTGATGCTGTAAATCTGCTCTGCTGTCAATTTGCATCCTAACGAATTCATTTTCTGGATGTTCAATTTGCCAACGAGCGAAGGAAGCCACATTCCTTCATCGGCTTTAGCGTTCAGGTTCAAAAGGAACACGATCACAAGAAGAACTACAAAACTGTTTTTCATTAATTGAATATTTGTCTTTAAGTGTTTGCAGGTGAAGGTAAACCATAATCATTGACGAAATTACAATGATATAAACGGTTATCGCATTGCCTGTATAACTGAATTGATTTTTGGCGCAAATTTAACTTTATTTATAAAATTACGTCATAGATGTTTAAATTCCTTGCAATTCTTTGTTTTTAATAAAATTTTTGAACGAAATTTTTCACTCTGGTTTCGGTCTCAGTTCCTTCATCTTCGAGCGCCTTAACAAATGCACTGCCAATGATGGCCCCATTAGCATAGCCGGATGCTTTTTCAAAAGAAGCTTTGTCATAAATCCCAAATCCAATCAATCGCTTCGAGCGAAGATTCATCTTCCGGATTCTTTCGAAATAGGATATTTGTTCCTCATTGACAGCTCCTTTCACGCCAGTAGTAGACGAAGAGGAAACCATGTAAATAAATCCGGTAGAGAGTGAATCAATTTGTTTGATTCTTTCATCCGAAGTTTGGGGAGTTACCAGGAAAATATTACTCAGTGTATTCTTTTCAAAGATCTCCTTGTATTCCGTTTCATAAATCTCAAGTGGAAGATCCGGGATGATGGTGCCGTCAATGCCAATTTCTTTGCATTTTTCACAAAACGCTTCGATCCCGTATTGCATCACAGGATTCAGATATCCCATTAATATTAAAGGGATTGATACACTTTTACGAATCTCCTTGAGTTGTTCGAACAACAAATGAATCGTCATTCCATTTCTAAGGGCGATTTCGGAGCTTTGCTGAATCACCGGGCCATCGGCAACAGGATCGGAGAACGGCATTCCGATCTCAACAAGGTCAGTCCCGCTTTTTTCGAGTTGGCTGATAATTTTCACTGTGTCATTCAATTCCGGGTAACCTGCTGTAAAATATATCGAAAGAATGTTTTCGTCTTTTCTTTTGAAAAGTGATGTGATTCGGTTTTCCATGAGTATCTGATTATTTAGTGGATTGATAATAACTTAAGTAGGCCTCCATATCCTTATCTCCGCGACCCGAAACATTTACAACTACCACATCATCAGGCTTAAATTCAATCATTTCGAGTGCTGCCAAGGCATGGGCTGATTCGAGCGCAGGTATGATTCCCTCTTTTTGAGTAAGGTATAAAGCTGCCCGAAGCGCCTCGTCGTCGGTAGCGCTTAGAAATTGTGCTCTTTTGGTAACAAACAGGTTGGCATGCATCGGCCCGATACCAGGATAATCCAATCCTGCCGAAAGAGAGTATGGTTCTACGATCTGTCCATCTGGTGTTTGCATCAACAAACTTTTACTTCCATGAAGAACACCTGTACGTCCAAGTTGGGTTGTGGCAGCTGATTCACCTGAATCAACACCTTTTCCCGCAGCCTCAACCGCAATCAATTTTACTGTTGGATCGTCCAGAAAATGATAGAAAGCGCCTGCGGCGTTGCTTCCGCCTCCTACACAAGCAATTACATAATCAGGTGTTTCTTTGCCGGTTTTCTCTAAAAGCTGCATCCTGATTTCTTCACTGATGACCGACTGAAACCTGGCGACCATATCAGGGTAGGGGTGCGGTCCGACAACTGATCCTAAAATATAGTGTGTATCAACCGGGTTGTTGATCCAGTCGCGGATGGCCTCATTTGTGGCATCTTTCAGGGTTTTATTCCCACTAAAAACCGGCCTCACTTCAGCACCTAACATTTTCATTTTCTCGACATTGGGCGATTGTCGTGCAACATCCAATGCTCCCATATAAACGATGCAATCAAGTCCTGCTCTGGCACAAACGGTCGCTGTGGCAACACCATGCTGACCAGCTCCGGTTTCTGCAATAATGCGTGTTTTGCCCAACTGTTTGGCGAGCAATATCTGCCCAATCGTATTGTTGATCTTGTGAGATCCGGTATGATTCAGATCTTCACGCTTCAGGTAGATCTTTGCATAGTAATGATCCGAAAGACGGTCGGAGTAATATAGCGGCGATGGTCTTCCCGCATAGTCGCGAAGTAATTGCTTAAACTCTTGCCTGAAATCATCGCTTTCGATGATTTCGAGATAGCAGTTCTGTAATTGATGAACGTTTGGATACATCATTTCGGGAATAAATGCACCACCGAATTCACCATAGTATCCTTTATCGTCTGATTGATAGCTCATTTTATAATGATTTTAATGTTTTTGTTTTTCACTTTCTTAATTCCTCAATGAACGATTTCAGTTTTGGAATATCTTTTATTGCTGGTTCAATTTCAAATCCACTATTAACATCAATCGCATACAATTCATTGTGAGTAATTTGTTTGATCTCTTCTATATCAGTTGACTGAATTCCCCCACTTAAAAAATAGGGCTTGTCATCCTTATATTGATTTAATTTCTTCCAGTCAAATTTCAACCCCGATCCGCCCCGAAGTTCGCTCGCTGTGTCGAACAGGTAATAATCGCAAAAAAGATCAAACGGCTTGACGGTCTCAAAATCGAAGGTGGCATCGATGCTAAATACTTTTATGACCGGAATATCAAGTTTCTTAAGTCTTTCGCAATATCCTGGCAGTTCACTTCCGTGCAGTTGAATCATATCCAGTTTGTTGCTTTTAAATTTTTCAAGCAGGTTATCGAATGGCTCATCGACAAAAACGCCAACTTTCTGAATATAAACCGGAATCAATGACTGAATTTCATCCGGGATTTGCTCCCCGATAAAGCGCTTCGATTTCGGATAAAAGATAAAGCCAATGTAGTCTGGCTTAATTTTAACCAGATCTTCAATATTTGAGGGATTGCGCATTCCACAAACTTTTATTTTCATATCAACTTAATCTTGAGTTGTTTAATATTTTAGTCTTGAAATAAAATCATGACAAGCAGTTGCCGGATTTTCTGATTTCATAAAATTCTCTCCCATCAAAAAGCCGTTAAAGCCACGTTTACGCAGAAAATTCACTGTCTCCGGATCGCTTAATCCGCTTTCTGATATTTTTACTGACTTGGTTGGAAGCCGGTCAAGCAATTTCAGCGAACGATCCATGTCAACTTTAAAATCTTTGAGATTACGGTTGTTAATGCCGATCAGGTCAATTTGCATGTCAATCTTATCAATTTCGCCTTCATCGTGTAGTTCAAGCAGTACCTCCATTCCCAATTCGTGGGCGATAGCGGTAAAGCGAGCGATTTCTGATTTCTCTAAAACAGCCGCAATCAGTAAAATAACATCAGCATTCAAAAGCCGGGATTCAAAAAGCTGGTATTCGTCGACCATGAAATCTTTTCGAAGTAGCGGAGTAAGCGGATTTGCGTTCCTTGCGGCCGTAAAATCGGCGGTGCTGCCACCAAAATACTTCCCGTCAGTCAGAACCGACAATCCTGATGCACCGGCATCTGAATATCCTTTTGTAACTATTTTGGGCTGAACACGATCGTTAATAACGCCCTTAGATGGTGATCGTCTTTTAAATTCCGCAATAATACCACTTGCTCCGAAAGATTGTAATTGCTCTGAAAGTGAATTCCGGGCAATGCTCAAATCAAGTTTAGATTGTAGTTCTGACAAAGGGATTTTCAGTTTCTGCTCCAAAACCTCTTTCTTACGGTTTGCTACAATCTCATCCAATATTGTGCTCATTGCAAAGAAATTAGTTTTGTAAAAACTTTCAATGCTTTTCCTCCAAGCAGTGAGGATTTGGCTGCTTCGATGCATTCCTCAATTCCTTTCTCCGGGAAGTAAGTTGCGAGGGCCATGGCGGCATTTGAGATAACCACCGAATTCTGTGCAATTGTCCCTTTTCCGTTAAGTACATTCACAAAAATAGCAGCTGTTCCGGGCACATCACCCGAACCGGCCAATTCTTCCGCTTTAACAAGCGACATCCCAAGGCTGGAAGGTGAAAGTATCCGATCTGATTTGTTGGTAAGCACTTTAAAGTCACCAGTAAGAGAAATTTCGTCGTAGCCATCGAGGCTGTGAATGATGCAATAATTGATTGCGCTCTTTTGATAGAGATAGTTATACAAGCGGGCAAGTTCAAGGCTGAAAACACCGACAATCTGATTCTGCGGTCTTCCGGGATTTACCATTGGACCGAGCATATTGAAAAAGGTTTTTAGTCGTAATGCACGACGAACCGGTCCCACGTTTTTCATTGCAGGATTGAAAAGTGGTGCGTGAAGAAACGTGATTCCGCAATCGGCCAGCTCATTTCGTAACCGGTCGTGATCATTTGAAAATTTATACCCCAGATGTTCCATTACATTCGACGATCCACATCCCGATGAAGCGGCGTAATTACCATGCTTGGCAACAGTAGCGCCTGCTCCGGCAACTACGAATGCGGATAAGGTGGAAATGTTGAAAGTGTCTTTTCCGTCGCCACCTGTTCCGCACAGGTCGATCGTATTAAATGCTGATAAATCAATTGGAATACAGGTTTTTAACAGTGCATTGCGAAATCCGGCAAGTTCATCAATGCTAATTGTGCGCATGTTGAAGACAGTAATAAAGGCTGCAATTTCCGCATCGGAGTGTTTTCCACTTGCTATTTCGAGCAGGATTTCTTCTGCTTCTTTTATCGTTAACCTTTTGTATTCGAAAAGGTAATTTAGAATATCTCTCATTTTTTAAATTATTTGACTCGTTCTAAAATTTGATTTCTTAATTCTTTCATTAATGTCTGACCCAGTTCTCAAGGATCTTTTCACCCATGGGCGTTAAAATCGATTCCGGATGAAACTGAACTCCTTGAATGTCAAATTCCCGGTGCTGAAACGACATGATCCGACCTTCTTTGTCGATACTTGTAATTTCAAGAACTGAGGGCAGCGATTCTTTTTCAACAATCCACGAATGATAACGGCCAGCATCAAAAGTTTCAGGAATGCCATTGAAAAGATAAGATTTGGAAACGACCGTTATCGGGGTAGCAATACCATGAAGAACATTGTTCATGTTTTGTAAGGTTCCTCCAAAGGATTCGCCTATTGCCTGATGTCCCAGGCAAACGCCCAACATCGGTTTTTTGCCTGCATAGTTTTTGATGATTGAGAGCATCGAACCGGCTTCTTCCGGCAGTCCGGGTCCGGGTGAGAAAACGATTTTGTCGTATAAATCTGGTTCTCCTTCAGCAACTTCATCATTTCGTTTGACTTCAACGGTAACTCCCTCAAACTTTTTCAAAGCATGAACAAGATTATAGGTGAAAGAGTCATAATTGTCGATTACTAATATTTTCATTTGGATATTTTTTATGTCTTAATGGATGTTTATTTGATTTCTTTGGCCATGATAATCGCCTTTTTCAAAGCAGCCAGTTTATTTCCAACCTCTTGCAATTCACTTTCTTCGTCAGATGCTGCAACAATACCAGCTCCCGCCTGGTAGAAGAGTGTATTGTTTTTGCTCAGGAACGAACGAATCATAATGGCGTGGTTGAAGCGGTTGTCGAAACCAATAAAACCGATACATCCGCCGTAATAGCCTCGATTCTGGTTTTCGTATTGATCAATGAGTTCCATTGCTTTAAATTTTGGTGCTCCCGAAAGTGTTCCGGCCGGAAAGGAATCACCCATCACACGGACAGGATTTGATCCCTCGGGAAGTATTCCTGTAACTTTCGAAACCAGATGAATCACATGGGAATAGAATTGTACCTCGCGAAAAAGTTCAACTTCCACGTTTGTAGCATTGCGGCTTAGATCATTACGGGCAAGGTCGACCAACATCACATGCTCTGCATTCTCTTTGGGGTCATTCGAAAGTTTTTCAGCCTGCAAACGATCCTGTTCATCATTTCCGGTTCTTCGGACAGTTCCTGCAATAGGATTGATTGATACTTTGCGTTGATTTATCTGTAGCTGTGCTTCAGGTGATGATCCGAAAATCTTGTAATTTCCGTAATCGAAGTAAAACAGGTAAGGTGACGGGTTGATTGAACGCAGTGCGCGGTAAACATTGAAATCGTCGCCTGAAAATTGCTGCGCGTATTGCCTCGAAAGAACGATCTGAAATACATCACCTCTGAAGCAATGTTTTTTCCCTTGGGTAACCATCGTTTTATATTCCACATCTGTAATATTTGAGCTTTCACCATCAACGGTATCAAATGAAAAGGTAGCGAAATTGCGGCTGGTCAGTAAATCCTCAATTGCATTAAGCGAAGATGTTTCTCCTTCGAAAAGATTTTCAATCAACTGGATACGATTCTGAAAATGATTGATTGCGATGATGTAATGATAAAAAGCGTAGTGAACCTCAGGAATAGCATATGCCGGATTTACCGGATTTTTAAATTTGATCGTCTCGAAATACTGTACCCCATCATAACTGACATAGCCGAAAAACCCGTTGGCAGGAAGTTGGGGTAAGTGACTTTCTGCCTTGAAGCATTCAAAAAACGATTCCATTTCATCGGCAAGTTGTCTGTTTTTCGTGATCTGCCCAATTTCGGTTTGACCGTCAGGATATTTTTTGGTGGTTTTGAATTGCTCTACCTCGATAGATGCCTCTGGTTTAAGGCATATAAAGGAATAACTGTTCTCGAGACTGTGATGATCGGAACTTTCGAGTAGCAGTGCATTCGGAAAAATATCGCGCATTTTAAGGTAAACACTTACTGGCGTGACTGTATCGGCTAAGATCTCTCGTACGCTGGTTTTAAAGTTGTATTGTTTCATATTTGAGTTTTATTTAAAATTATTCATAAAAAAAACGGCTTACCGTGGTCCGATAAGCCGTTTCATCCCTAAAATAGGGAGACACGAAGGTTATCCTTTCACGTTTGTAAAAAGTAATCCTGCCACCGCCATGCCCGGTTATTTTGAGTTAAATTATTCATTGTTAGCGAATTTTGAATCTTTAGTATTAAATGCAATATGTGAAAAATAAAAAAACCGGCTTACCTGTGAAAGGTAAGCCGGCTGGTATTTTAAAAAATACAATATGGCTTCACCTCTAACAGAGGAAAGTGTTGCCCCACCAAAGCCATATTGATTTAAATGTTTTCATTTTTAAAATTTTATTGATGCAAAGAAAAGCAAATTTTATTAATACAACAATATTTTGCCAATTTTGTTTTGCGCTTTTGAGGCAACAGGTTTTGTCGTTTTCCGAATCCGAATGCATTGCCAACATTGGCATTTCTGTAAGTTCAGGAGATCACTTATCAGTGATTTTGAATGTCGGGAATCATTTAGCTATTGTTTCAACATTACATATTAAGTGAAAAGAATGGGTTTGTGACCTTGAGAAGTATGTCAAAACAATTTGTTTAACGTACTAACATGTTGATTCTATTTTGCTTCGTCAGATGTTGATTTTTTTTTGAAAAATAATTGTCGAAAATGGGTAACAATTTCATTCCTATTCCAATTAAGTAGTATAAATGTTTAAACTGAACGATAAATTATTGCTTTTTTAGATTGATGGAAATATTTCTTACGGAAGCTATGTCGTTTAGGGTTTAAACTTTGTGTAATCGTTCTTTGATAAATAGGTTGAAGATCAGATTCTGTCGGTTGCTTAACTTTTTATTCAACGCAGTCTTGATTACTCTAATTTGAGTTAGTCTGATCGGTAATTTTAAAAAACAAATTTTATTGGTTTGCATATTTATGTGCAATGTTAGTGCATTATATCTGTTTAAAATTATATATATTTGTTGCAAAGAGATGTCTGCACTAAATGCTTATTTTGCACTATTGAAGAGTAAGCAAAAACACCGATTATTTTGTTTCAAATGAAAAATTACACCGATCAGGAAATTATTCAAGGCTTAAAATCTGGCGAATCATATGCTGTGAAATACCTGGCTAAGGAGAATCTTCCGGTAATCAGATATTTTATATCAAAAAATAATGGCAATGATGAGGATGCGAAAGATATTTTTCAAGACGCATTGTTTATCATTATTGAAAAGATTTACAATGACGACTTTGTTCTTCAGGGTATGTTATCAACCTATTTATTTGCCATTTGCAAAAATTTGTGGTTGATGGCACTCGACAAACTAAAAGCTGCTAAGAACTACGAACTTCGTCGTTCAATTGAGCACAATGAAAACGATTTTACGGAATATGGGGACAGTGCATTCTATGAAAATGTTTTCAGGCAGTGTTTCGATTCAATGGACGAGGTTTCGCAGAAAATTCTCAAAATGTACTGGATGGAGATTCCTCCGGTTGAGATTGCTGAAAAACTTGGATACAGTTATGGATATGTTCGGAAAAAGAAGAGTGAATGTATGAAAGAGTTGAAAAGCAAAATAATGGAGCATCCCGATTATAAGGAATTGGAGAAAAACCTAAATATAAAATAAACAATCAGAAATAATTATGAACAATTTTACAGAAATCATTCTCAACTATCATTCAGGCGAAATGAATAAAACTGAAAGGGAGGAGTTTAAGCGTAATCTTAATATTAATGAAAACCTGAGAAAAGAATACGTTTTTCAGTGTAAAATCGATAAAATTATGAAACAAAGCTTATTACTTGAAGCAATTGAAAACGATCCGGAACTTATTAAAGCTGAAATCCTTGCACTTAAAGATATTGATAATTACCGCCGTTCAAAAGTAGAGAATAGCATCAAAAGAGAATTTAGCATTGTTGAAGTAGATACGGAGGTCGAATTACGGAAAAAGATCGCTAAGGCAGAAGTGGAAATGATTCTTTCAGGTATTGATGATGTTTCGGAGGAATGGGTAAAGACCTTTGAACAAAAGAAACCTTCGCAAGATGATGTTGCTGCTCAGCGAATTATCGAGTTTGTAAAACAATCGGATCCTTTCAATGAAAAGGTTATTCAAATGCCGGTTATGCGCCGAAGGATAACCAGGAAAATTGGTTATCAGGCTGCTGCTGCAGTATTGATACTTTCGCTCTTGCTGATAAGGCCATTAACTCCGTCGTTTATGAGTGGTTCTGTTTACGATCAGTATTATGAGCCCTTGGAGGCTAATTCATATCGTCTGAGAGGAAATTCAAACGAAATTACCGGAAAATTACAGGACGGTGTTGATTATTATTTATCAAAAGATTATACTCATGCTGAACTGGCATTTAAAGAATTGCGAAAAATGAACGATAACTTACCAGAGGTTCTTCTATTTTCAGGACTAAATCAGATGGGCCAAGGCAAATTCCCTGAAGCCATTACTATTTTCACCGATCTTCTTAATGCTGAAGAACAGTTTGTTCCCGAAGCACAATGGTATCTTGGATTGTGTTATATCAAAACGGGTGAAAATGTTAAAGCACTTTCCATAATGGAAACACTGTCGGAAACCGAGGGAATCTACAAGAAAAAGGCTCAGCTTATTCTCGAAAATCTTAAGCGGTAGACTAAAAACAGCGCGATTGCCAAAATGAAAAAGAACCCTGGAATAATTATCCTGGGTTCTTTCCACCATATCCATTTAATGGGTGAAACATCACCGATGAGGGTGTAAGCTGCCCAGAATCTGGGATCTACAAACGATGGAGATGTAGTATTAATATAATCTAACTTGGCTTGTCTCAGTGCAACATTCTTTGGTATACCTTGCGAGAGATATTTATAAAAGCTCCCCATTATCTTTGAACCGGCAATATCTTCGATTGGCCAAAGGGTTTCGATAACGGATGGAACTCCAGCCAAAACAAAATTACGTGCAAGGCTCATCAATCCTTCTCCACTGTAAAGTTTTCCACTTCCTGTGTTACAGGCACTCAGCACCACCATTGGGGAGTTAATATTCATTTGTCCGATTTCGTAATTGTAGAGCCGGTAATTCCCGGCATTTTTTTTATCGGGTGTGAATATTAAACTCGACGAACCTGAATGCAACGTGTCTAACTCTGCATGCATGGCAAGATGAAGTATCGCACCACTGTTCAGATTCAATTTAAAGTTGTTAATTGTTGCCTCTCCAGCCTTTAAAACAGTGCCATCAAAATTATTGAGAATGCTTTCGATTTCCCTGGTATTCGATTTAAGAGCACTATATTTTTTACCATCGGCCAAAACTAAATCTGAATAATCCGGAGCAAGACCAACAACTCTTGGTCGAATCTGTGATTTTAATTGATTGTTCCACAAAGTATTGGTTGAGTAAGCATACGAAATGGAATAGTCTTTGATTAAATATGATAATTCTGCGTAATTAATACGCTTCTTTTTCAAGTTCCATGAGGTTAAAAATGCATCGAACGGCAAATAGGAGATATCATCGTCAGGAATGATAATGAGCTGTTTGCCAGCAAAATGTTTTTCGAGAGGTTGAATCAAAATGCGATAAGCGTCAAAAAGAAGCTGATTCAACTGGTTATAATTTGCAAGGCCATTACCTTTTGTTGCCTGGTTAAGTAACCGGTCTTTGAGGAGAGAAAAATTTGCCGACATTGTGCTGTCAATTAATTCAGTGTGGCATATTAGATCTTTCGGAGTAATCAGAAATTCGTATAATTTCCGCCCACCTTTTTCATCCTTTTCAGAGAATAAATATTCAATCAAGCTGTCATCCGGTTTTAAATTGGCCTGTATTGTTTCTAAACCAATGATATTTCCCTTTTTTATTTTATCAATAAACCGGGGGTACTTTTTTTCTGTCTGTTCAATTGATCTCTCGAGATCTCTGTTTAAATCAAACTGTTGGTCCTTCCAAAAAGCGATTTTGGCAGTGTCAGGCTTTGCTAATGCCTGCTCATTTCGAACAAGATTGGCGTAGGCGGCTATATCCTGTTGTAGTTTGTTTTCTATGTTTCGCAGCGAATCAGGTATTTCGTTGTCGGAATACGATTTATTTTTGGCAATTTCGTATTTAAGTTCGTTTGCTTTGCATTGTTGTGTAGTCTGGTAGGCAAAGTGTAAATAGCTTCTTTCGCCCGATAGATCATATAGTTTCAACGCAGTTTCCAGAGCTGCGACAAATACATTCTTTTGCTTCTCATTAAATACCAACCGGGTTTCTACATCCTGGTAATCAACTCGGATGGAATTGGTCATTTCAATTGCCAGGTTGATTGTATTCAGACTCAAAGAAAGGTAATTGATTTTTTTACTTTTGACTTTTTCCTCGCTGGCAAGATTCACTAAAGCTTCAGCTTTATTTTGTAGTACTCTTAACTGCCATAAGTTGAGGGAAATATCATTCATCGTGGGATTTACCTGGATTTTCGATTCATTGAAAGTTTTTGAACCGGATACCAATGCTTTTTGATAATAAGTTAATGCTTTTTGATCATCTTTGATGGTTCGATAATAGTCGCCCATTATTTGATAGCAGTTCGCAGTAAGCTGATTCTTCTCGCCAAAGTTTTGAAGCGTTATTTTTAGGGCTTTTTGAATAATTATTAAAGCTTTGGTATTTTCATTGATTGACATAAGAAAATCTCCGTACTCTAAATAAATAAGAGAAAGATTTGTAGAGAAACTTTTGTCTACGGCTTCTGATTGCTTGATGCCGAGGTTGAAATATTTATCAGCTAAAAGATTGTTCCCAATTTTTGCATAGGTTTTTGCAAAATTCAGATAAACGTTGTCTTTGCTTGATAAATTGTATTTGTTTTTTATACTGAGACTCTTGCTTAGCGATAATAAAGCCTTGTTAAAATCACCAAGCTGTAAATGGACTATTCCAGCATTAAGATATAGAGAAGAGGTTGATTGCTGTTTAAATAGTTCTGTTCCATTGCTTTCCCGTATTACACGGATCGCTTTTTCGACATATTCCAGTGCTTTATTAAATTCTCCTTTTATAGAGTAAATATTTACTTTGTTGCCATAAATACTAACCAGAAAGGAGTTATCTGTAAAATTATTTTTAATGTAGATGGATTCGGCAGCATCGTAATATCCAAGGGCGATATCAAACTGGCCTAATTTTTTGTGGATTATACCTAGGTTATTGTAAATTGCTAGCTTTTCTTTTTCAGTTAATTGAAAATATGGTTTCAGAAGACCTGACAAGCTTGTAACTGCTTCCATAAGGTGTCCGGACTTTACCAAGTTACCGTAATCGGCATAAACAGACTTGACGGAATCTTTCATTGAAGCCTGAGCAAAAGATGCAAAGCTTAATGTACTTAAAAATAAGAAATAAAAAAATGATAAAACCTTCATTCCCAGAGTTAAATTTGCAACCTGATTCTCCGGCAAGATAGGAATTTGTTAAAAGATTTTAGGATAATCTTTTAATTAGCTTAAAAAATACTCGTTATAAGGGGAATGACAATATAATTGGTTTACCTGAATGCTTGTTATGAATATTCTAAAGTCGGAGGTTCACATTTTAGAATAGATGAATCTTTATGATGAGATTATCGGGG
>JANXZJ010000009.1 GCA_025355585.1 Mariniphaga sp.
CTCAATGTCAGGCCAAAAGGCTGGCGACCAACTTTAATTGAAGCAGTAATCTTACGCGTGGCCAGGTCAATACGGACCATTCTGAAATTACCCCTGTCCAAAACAAGCAATTCATTGTTGGCCTCATTGAGCACCAGGTCGGAAGTAAAACTGTCATTGAAATCAACACCGTTTACATTCCCATTTAATGAAATGGAGTCGAGGCGGGTTAAACTTTCGATGTCGTATTTGATAACGGCCCCATTATCACCGCCGCTCAGATAAACTGTTTTTGAATCGCCTGCAAAAGCAACGCCTAAAAACGATCCTTTGGATAAAGGCGATTTGATTTTTTTGTCGTAGCTCGGAACCCTTGTAGCTCCCAACGATTGCAGGTCAATAATCGTAAACACACCATTGTGCAGTGTTACCGCTTTTTTGCCATCGGGGGCAACAGCCATTCCGAACGGGTCATTCGTAATTTGCACCACCTTGCCAGCCGGGGTTAAAAACCGGCCACTTGGTAATATCGTGGTGCCATCCACCTTTATCTGAGTGAACTTATCTCCTGCCGGAGCTGTCAGAACATCAATCTTATTCTGTGAAAACCCAATTTGAAAGGTTGTTACAAAAAGCAGAACAATCGTCAGGCGCGTCAATATTTTCATTGTTTATTTATTAGTTCCCAGATTAATAACAAAGATCTGTTTCTTTTGATCGCTTTTACCATCCCCCGAAACGGTACGGTTAAAGGCCATTGTTCTTCCGTCGTTCGACCAGACTAAATTTGAAGGAGCTTCTGTTGTTTTGGCAGTTAGTCTTTTAGCCCGTTTCTCAAACGGCTGGTCCGAAATCTCACAAAGAACAATACTGTTGTCCCAAATATAAGCAATTGATTGATTGTCGTCACTCCATCGAACACCACTTTGAACATCCGAATGATGCTCCGTAACCTGGACTGGTTCTCCACCTAACGGGGAAATCAGAAAGACCTGCTGAACCCCTTTTGTATCCCTTGCTAAAAAGGAGATCTGCTTTCCGTCGAACGAAGAACGGACAACGCCCCCGCAGCCCGGGAATTGGCTGTTGGCAGTGTGCGTCAGCCTGCGCTGAACGGTTCCCCTGGGAGGCATCGGAGAGGTAGTTGGAGTCCCTTCGAGCGGACCATATTCACCCGGAACATTGATGGCTTCGGGAATATCCACGACAAAAAGTTCATCGACAGGTTTCCCGTTGTTATCATTCACCTTTCCAATAAATGCCCTCGCCATTTGCTTTGACCCATCCGGTTTCGGATAACCACTTGTTCCGATCCAGCTGTCGGAAGCGGCATTGCTGATTTCGTCGCTTCCCGGTTTCGGATCGGGAACCACCCGCACAACAACAGCACTGTACCATGTCCCGGCCACATTCTCACCCGCATCATCTTTGTCGACGATTACCGGATGTTGCTGATTCGAAACTGCAATGGTGCGCAGGTTCCATTTAATGCCCGTTGAATCTTCGAGTTTCTTCATAATGGCATCGTTGTAGGTATAGCCCACCCATTTGCCATCGCGGCTCCATTCGTGCCGGTGTGTCCCTCCGCGTAATGCGCCCGGTGTAAATGGAAATGTGACATCCCTTGCATCCATATTGATCGCCATATTGGGCTGATTGTCATTTACAATCACACCTGAACGGCGCCATTGCTGATAGGGATTCTTTTCGGTGCAGACGGGTAATCCGTGAATGAAGATCACCTTGTTTTCGGTCGGATGATAACTTGCAGCCCCGGCTCCGGGACCAAATTCAGTATTGCCCGGGATTTCGAAGAGCACTTCGGTTGCTTTCGTTTCGATGTTTACCCTTTCTACCGAGGGACTTCCGCCGACACCCCCAAGAGCAGTCCGTGTATCATAAACAAGCCATTTCCCGTCTGGTGGGAAATTATCGTTGTTGTCGAGGTCATGATTCTTAGTGTTATCGTTTGTAACCTGAATCTCTTTTAAATAGAATTCAGTTGTAGCACACGAACCCAATATCAGCATACCTATCAGCATTTTATAGTACATCTTATTTCGTTTAAAAAATCAATGTTCTTGTATCGTTGGAAGATGCATATCGGCACACATTTCTATTTTTACCGGATTGGATGCCTGTCTTACCGAATTACAGGAAAAGGAACTAAAAATAATTGCCAAATCAGTAGTGCGCATAATTTGAATAGCTTAGTTTACTAGTCAGATTCAAAAATACATTTGCCTTTTGCCAAAAACCTCTTTAATATTAGATAAAGCACGTTAAATATTAACCTAAGAAGCCCGATTAACGACTTTCTCAAGCCAAATGCATCAACATTGTTTATAAATGGTCCACTGCGACGTTTGGAAGGGCTAAATTTAATTTCCACAAGACACAGCGAACATATAACTTTTACTACGTTAAGGATTATTTCCCGCTCATTTCTTAAATCGGGATTGCCCGTTCGTCAGTTTGAAGCAACCCATTTCTTTTCGTTGGATGGAAAATATAGCCTT
>JANXZJ010000071.1 GCA_025355585.1 Mariniphaga sp.
AATTTGCGCCCGGTTCCACAGCCGAGGCGAGCGTACCGTCGCTTCCCATCCGCGAATCAACCCGCCGTCAATGGTCAGCGGGAATTATTTTTTGATTTCAACAAAGATACTGAAAATTCATTTTCTGAAAAAAAAACGGTATACATCAGCAGATGCCAACTTTTAAATTATTCAAATGACCTAAACACTAAAACCATACTTGTAGATAGTTTCAACCAAAAACTATTAATTGATCGTTAAAAACGAAAGGCAACTAATAAGCGCTTATTGTTCAGTCTAATTGATGTGAAGGATAACGATTAATTAATTTTTTTTGAATCAGAAAACACCATTTTCAAAAGCGGTGATTAAAACACCCGATATACTCACACCCGAGGAATGGAGCGGCAGATTTTCCCTTTCAAACCAGGCCGCCTCTTTAATTTCAGCTTCCTCAATGACGATTGGTTGTGCATCGTCGGCCTCGGCAGTAAAACCAAGCATCACAGAAGCGGAGAAAGGCCAAGGCTTACTTTTAAAATACTTCAGGTTCTTTATATCCAATCCAACTTCTTCCTTTACTTCCCGTACAACTGTTTCTTCGATTGATTCTCCGATATCGACATAACCTGCTACGAGTGAATAAAAATCACCTTTGTAGTGTCTCCCTTTGGCGAGTAATATCTTGTTGTTGCAGGTGATGGCTACAATTATCGCAGGTGATATTTTGGGATAGGTAACCAGGCTGCATTTGGGACAAACAGTTGCCCGCTCTTCCTTTTTCAATTCAGTTTTGGCACCACATCTGCCGCAATATTGATTATTCGTATGCCATGTCATCAACTGATGACCTACTGATCCCATCCAAGCGAGCTCTTTGTTTTTGAGGTTTCGTAGAATAAAGATATCATGAAATTCAAATGAGTCATGATTGACCTGCGATTCAGCGATCCCAAAACAATGATTGGAATTGATCGAAAACAAATATACCGGCGATTCGAAACTTTCGGTGAAATCGCTTTTCCGGGGGATTTCATATTCTTCTCCCGATTTCTTTAATAATACTTCGTTGTCCCTGTAGCACAACAAAAAGTCATCATCAACAACTTCCTGATAATTAAAATATTTGTTGTCGAAAATGCCCGGACCTATTTCATGTAACATCGATGCTATTTTTAATGTTCCTGTTCTGAATGATCAACCATCACCAAAGGTTGGTTGAAGCAAACGTAAAAATAGCCTTTATATTATTAAATGAATCCGATATTACCTGCAAATTGTTTTTCCGATTCCCCTCGTTTGCAACTGAGGGGTTGATGGTTGTGAGTTTACAACTCATTTTAAATTTCTGATTATTCGGGAGTATATTGAACCACCATTCCAGCGTAAATTGAACCAAATGTTAAAATGATGGATCTGCATGACGAAGATAGATTAAATTTTAATATTTCTCTTTCTCAGGGATTCACCTTTTAAATCGAATCGGTGTGCATTACCTGACACTCTGTCCATAATTGCATCTGCAATTGTTGATTCCCCAATATAATCATACCAATTTCCGACTGGCAACTGCGAAGTAATAACCATTGATTTTTTACCATATCGATCTTCCATAATTTGGAGTATTGCAAGTCTTGAGTTTGCATCTAACGGATGTAATCCGAAGTCGTCCAGGATCAGTAAATGTGTTTTTTCTATTTGAGTCAGGAACTTGAGCAAAGTACCTTCCAACTTACACAAAGTGATTTTTTCCAAGAACTTGCTCATTGAAAAGTATAAGGTTTTGTATCCAAAGGCGCATGCCTGCCGGCCAATGGCACATGCCAGATAGCTTTTCCCACATCCCGTAGAACCTGTAATAAGGATATTCTCGGCACGTTTGACAAATCCGCAATCTGATATGGCCGCAATGGATTCTTTGCTTAGATTCCGGTCTGAAGTGCAATGAACCTGCTCCAATACTGCATCATAGCGAAGTTTGCTGAGTTTAAGATACATCTCCGTACGATTGTGTAAACGGGACTGTATTTCTGCTTCAGAGAGTTGTGCCATAAAATGATGGATACCTGGCTGCTCTTGTTGCGGCATTGAAAGAATCCTTTGATACGATTGAAGCATTCCTTTTAGTTTAAGTTGTTGTAACTCGTAAATTGTGTTTTCTGTGTTCATGATAAATTTAATTAATTGATTAGCAATAAAATAAATTGTTCTTAATTATAGTATGCATTCTTCCCTCTGAGGTTTTCGTGTTTGGGGATATAAGGGATCTCTGATATCTGCTCAATTACCCGATCCTGATTGTTCTCCAGTATATTTTTAATGAATCCATAAGTGACACCTGGTGCCGGAAGTGCCCGTGTACATGCAGCCTCAAACCTTGGTACCCCGTACTTCTTACTCAAAGACAGGAGCCCCAGACAGGCATTGTATGTTTGCTCGGGGAACCTATTTCTGGCAAGTATCCTTTTAAAGATTTCTGCGGCATTATCTCCGATTCTCAAAGCCTGGGAGATAAAATAATCGGCATCCCAGCCTTTGGATTGTTTATAATGAAGATGGCTTTCAGGCATATGTTCTTCTTTGGTTGAATAACCATTTCTCCGGACATTCCTTCGGTGTAAGGCAATGCGTCGCATGTTCAGAAAGATCTCTACTTCATTATAATCATAAATGACCTTCACCGTTTCCCCTACATGGGTATAGGGCACGCTGTACTGATGCATGTCTTCGCCCAGTATGATATGATAATTGCGTTGAACCTTGGCTTTTACTTCCTGTTTGACTACAAACTCCGATAACGGAAGGGACTTTAATAACGCTTTTTCTTCTTTTTCGAAGCGTTCCTTTCTGCTTAATTTATAACGCTGCATGGGTGCGGAGTTATGTCCCTCCAGGCATTCAAAGATGCCGATATTAAGTTCCGACAGACTGAAAAAGGTTTTGTTACGCAACGGAGCATATATCCTCAGATAAGAGTTATGGACCTCCTTTTCGACCGATGGTTTGTCTTTTGGTTTGCGAACCCTTGCAGCAGATAGTGTTGTGTTATAATACACCGACCATTGTTCGGCCATTTCATTGAAGCATGGTTCATAACGGCTTGCTTTGTCAACAAACTGCTTCATGTTGTCACTTAATACATTTACGGGGACTCCGCCAAAATAGCTCAGGGCCCTGCTTAATGACTCATACAAGTTTCTCTGCGAGGCATTAACTAAGGCCTCCACATAGGTATATCCACTGAACGGAAGGGTACAAACCAGTACCGGACATTCTTTTTGTGTACCGCTTTCTTTGTCGGTATAAGAAAGTTTCTTGCCGGCAAAGTCAACTTGCATCCTTTCACCCGGAACGTGATCCAGATGCATTGTTAATGTGCTATTGTTCCTTGTTTTAAACCGATTTAACCGATCACAGAACTGAGAGTACCCATAACCATCAGAATCTTGTTCGAGGTATTCCTCCCAGAGCAGATGGCGGGTAACCCCCACACGTTTAAGCTCAGTGATAAAATAATCAATCAGAGAATCAAACGTCTCTTGCCGGGAAGTTCTGATGGCTTTGGGAAGTTCCCCGTAAACAAGGGCAGAAAGTTCTGTGTCGGATAGTAATAATATTTGATCATAAGATAGACCTGAATTATCAAATTTGAGTCTGTAATGTCGCAGTGTATTGCGGCTTAGTCCCAAGAGGGAAGAAATATGTCGCTCTGAGCGACCCTCTCCAAGTAGTTGTAATGCTTTCTTAATTTGTAACATACCCGTTTGTTTATTAGCCATCGTATATTTGGTTTATCAACCGAAAGTACGCCAGCCTTTAGTGTTACAAATCCATCAAGTCATCTTTTTTAACAAATGGTTCAGTTTGTGCCGGAATGTCAGAAAAATAAATTCTGAAAACTGACCATTTTTTTCAATATAATTTTAACAAATGGTTCAGTTTCGCTCGGAACAGTGGTTCAATATCAATCGGAATAAGTGGTTCAGTATGTACCGGAATAATCAATCCCCGCATTGTTGTGATTTGCTTTCAAATTGTATCTTTGACTTACTGACAAACACCGACCTTGTAAAACGGATTCGACTGATGGAAGTTGTGATTTGCTTTCAAATTGTATCTTTGACTTACTGACAAACACCACAGATAGGGCGAGTTCGGTTCAATCTATAGTTGTGATTTGCTTTCAAATTGTATCTTTGACTTACTGACAAACACCATATCGGTAAAGTCAACCTTTCCGCAATCGGTTGTGATTTGCTTTCAAATTGTATCTTTGACTTACTGACAAACACCAGTGTGTGGCTTCCCAATCTTTCTTGAGTGGTTGTGATTTGCTTTCAAATTGTATCTTTGACTTACTGACAAACACCGTATATTGAAGCAATTGACCCTGATTATATGTTGTGATTTGCTTTCAAATTGTATCTTTGACTTACTGACAAACACCACTACAATTCCGCTCCAAAGTGCACAAACGGTTGTGATTTGCTTTCAAATTGTATCTTTGACTTACTGACAAACACCTGGCTGTAACGATATTAAATACGGAGATGCGTTGTGATTTGCTTTCAAATTG
>JANXZJ010000072.1 GCA_025355585.1 Mariniphaga sp.
TTTATGAAAATCAGGCATAAAATTGCTGTTTTTGAAAATAATTTGCGAAAAGAACAAAAAATATTGATTAGTATGTGGTTAGTTAAATCAAAAGATTTATATTTGTAAACCAAAATTGAAGTAAAAAGTTGAATCATTTAAACTTATAGCAATGACAAAAGCAGACATCGTAAACGAGATTTCGAAAAACACTGGTATTGAGAAAGTAACTGTTCAGAAAGCAGTAGAAGCATTTATGGATTCAGTATCCGGATCACTTGCAGAAGGAAACAATGTTTACCTTCGTGGTTTTGGGAGTTTTATCGTTAAAAAACGTGCTGAAAAAACAGCTCGTAACATTTCCCGCAACACAACGATCATTATTCCTGAACATTTCATTCCTTCTTTTAAACCGGCTAAGACTTTTGTTGGTCGTGTTAAGAGTAATGTAAAATAATTAAACGTATTTAAATTATGCCGAGCGGTAAAAAAAGAAAAGGACATAAGATGGCTACCCATAAACGGAAAAAACGTTTACGGAAAAATCGCCACAAGAAGAAAAAATAGTCTTTTCGTGGTAGAACAAAAATTTTGAACCTAAAGTGCTTATGCACTTTAGGTTTGTTGCATTTATTAATATTTATTTACAGTAAGAGTAGAGATCGTGAGTAATGAACTGATTATTGATGTATCGCCCTCACATGTTGAAATCGCTTTACTCGAAAACAAAAAACTGGTAGAACTTAACAGGGAAAGCAGTGATCTGAAATTTGCGGTTGGAGATATTTACCTTGCGAAGGTGAAGAAAATCATGCCCGGATTAAACGCTGTTTTTGTTGATGTAGGCTACGAAAAAGATGCGTTCCTTCATTATTTGGATTTAGGACCACAATTCCAGACTTTAAACAAGTTTCTGAAACAGTCAAGTTCCAAAAGATTAAAGCTGACATCAGAAATAAAAGTTCAGCCGGAGCCTGATATACAGAAAGATGGAAAGATTACCGACGTTCTTAAAACCGGTCAGACAATTTTGGTGCAAATAGCCAAAGAACCGATTTCTACCAAAGGACCAAGGCTCACATCCGAAATTTCAGTAGCTGGCAGAAACATGGTTCTGATCCCCTTCAGTAACAAAATTTCAGTTTCTCAAAAAATCGAATCGACTGAGGAAAAAAGTCGTTTAAAAAAATTAGTTCAAAGCATATGCCCTAAAAATTATGGGGTTATTGTACGGACAGCTGCTGAAGGGAAACGTGTAGCGGAATTAGATCCTGAATTGCGAAGATTGGTGACTAAGTTCGAGAATGCAGTAGTCAAACTCGAAAAAGCTGTTGCACCATCGCTTATTTTAGGAGAACTCGATCGCACAATCGGAATGATCAGAGATTTATACAATCCTGAGTTTTCGAATATTTTTGTGAATAACGAGGAGATTGCCGCCGAAATCAAGGAGTATGTAGGAACTATTGATTCAGAGAAGAAGAAAGTAGTAAAACACTACAATGGTAAATTGCCAATTCTGGAATATTTTGGAATCGATAAACAAATAAAAGCATCTTTTGGTAAAACCGTCTCGTTCAGGAGCGGTGCCTACCTGATTATTGAACACACTGAAGCGTTTCATGTAATTGACGTGAACAGTGGAAACAGGTCGAAGACCGGAGATCAGGAATCAAATGCCCTTGAGGTTAATGTTGCTGCCGCCGAAGAAGTAGCCCGTCAATTACGCCTTCGCGATATGGGAGGCATTATTGTAATCGATTTTATCGATATGCACGGGAATGAAAACCGCCAGAAAGTTTTCGAGAAAATGAAGGAAGCTATGGCTTCCGACAGAACAAAGCACAACATCTTGCCATTGAGCAAGTTTTGTTTGATGCAGATTACACGCCAACGGGTTCGTCAGGAGATGGCGATAGAAACTGCCGAAATTTGCCCGGTATGCAAAGGTTCAGGAAAAGTAACTCCAACCTTATTATTCATCGAAGAGATTGAACAGAAAATCAGGTATATCTTCGAAGAACTGCACAAACAAAAGCTGACAATTAAGTTGCACCCCTTTGTGGGCGCATTTCTAACAAGAGGTTTTCCCTCAAAAGCACTCAAATGGAGATGGAAATATCGCAAGAGAGTAAGAATTGAAGAGACTAACTCAATGAGTTTTCTCGATTCAAAGTTTTATGACGAGAACACCGAAGAAATTATCTTTTAGACATTTAAAGCTCATGCACCTAAAGCATGAGCTTTTTTTGTAGTTTTGAAATTGTATTACTGATTTCTGAAAAATGATAAAAAAACATTTACTCCTTATATCACTGATATTTGCGTCAAGTGTTATTGCCTTTGGACAGTTGTTGAGTCCTGTGAAGTGGAGTTTCGAGCAAAAAACCGTTGGAAATGGAGAGGCCGAACTTATTTTTAAAGCGGCAATTGATCCTGGCTGGCATTTGTATTCCACTAATTTACCCGAAGGCGGGCCAATAAAAACCACCTTTACTTTTACTGCCGATAAAGCAAACTACCAGGTTATTGGTGGTGTGATCTCGAAAACTTCACCAACAAAGGAACATGATAAGATTTTCAACATGGATCTTGAGTTTTTTAGCAACAAGGCAATCTTTGTTCAGAAGATAAAAATTCTTTCAAATCAATCATTTGACTTGAAAGGAACAATTGAATACCAGAGTTGCAATGACGAAACATGCACACTCGATGATCATGACTTCTCATTCAAAATAGCCGGAGCGGATAATGCTGTTGCATCTGTTGACAAGCAGGTAATTACAAGTAAAATTGCCATGCAGGATAGTTCCGCAGCTTCTTTGAAAAGCCAGATCATTACAACTGACGTGGGGAATAGTCAACATGGATTATGGTGGTTTTTGATCTTCAGTTTTGTTGCAGGATTAGCCGCGATACTTACACCCTGCGTTTTTCCGATGATTCCAATGACGGTCTCTTTTTTTATGAATAGCAATAAGTCGAAGACGCAGGCTAAAATACAGGCATTTATCTATGGAGGATCGATTATTCTGATTTACACGCTTATCGGAACAGTTGTTGCCCTGACTTTGGGGGCAGATTTTGCGAACTGGATTAGTACACACTGGATTCCTAATGTGTTATTTTTTATCATATTCGTTGTTTTTGCCTTTTCCTTTTTTGGAGCCTTCGAGATTGTTCTCCCAAGCAGTTGGGGAAATTCAACTGATCGGTTTGTTGATAAAGGTGGAATCGGAGGTGCATTTTTTATGGCTTTAACATTGGTGCTGGTTTCATTTAGTTGTACAGGACCTATTGTTGGTGCTATACTCGTGGAATCAGCCGGAGGAATGGTGATTAAGCCAATTGTTGGTATGCTTGGTTTTTCACTTGCTTTTGCGCTTCCGTTTACGCTTTTTGCAATATTTCCGCAGTGGTTATCCAACTTACCCAAATCGGGTGGATGGCTTAACTCCGTGAAAGTAGTACTTGGGTTTGTAGAGCTGGCGCTTGGACTTAAGTTTTTGAGCATTGCCGATCAAACCTACCATTGGCGAATACTCGATCGCGAAGTTTACATCGCCTTCTGGATCGTCATTTTTACGATGATGGGTTTCTATCTGCTTGGAAAGATGAAGTTTGCGCATGATAGTGAAACAAAATTTATTTCAGTTCCACGGCTGATGCTGGCTTTGATCACCTTCACTTTTGTAGTTTATCTCATTCCTGGAATGTTTGGTGCGCCGCTTAAAGCGATTTCAGGTTATCTTCCCCCGATGACATCTCACGATTTTGATCTTCATAGAATTATCAGGGATGAAGTAAAACTGGTTGACCGTGGCCCGTCGGGATTGGCTAATTTTTCAGATTCGGCTAAGGGTCTTTGTGAGAAGCCCAAATTTTCTGAATTTCTTGAACTACCGCATGGTTTGGAAGGCTTCTTCGATTTTGAACAGGGATTGGCCTGCGCCAAAGCGCAAAATAAACCCGTTTTCATTGATTTTACTGGTCACGGTTGTGTGAATTGCCGCGAGATGGAAGCCAATGTGTGGTCGGATCCACGAGTATTGGAAAGGCTTAAAAACGATTTTGTGATTATTGCTTTGTATGTGGATGATAAAACAGATCTTCCTCAAAATGAGTGGATCACATCAACCTATGATCAAAAGACTAAAAAGACCATTGGTAAGAAATTTGCTGATTTTCAGATCTCAAGATTTGGTGTAAATGCTCAGCCTTACTATGTTTTACTTGATCAGAATCAACAGCTTCTTACGAAACCTACTGCTCGTGATTTAAACCCCGATCATTTTATTGAATTTCTTGATAAAGGACTATCTGAGTTTAAAGCCAGACAATCTAAAAAATAGTTGTTTAAATATTACTAAAATATTGATTTATGGGTTACCCCAAAACACTGTTCTGGAATGTCGATACCCAGGAAGATTTTATCGATCAATCAGGTAAGCTTTATGTACAAGGAGCTGAGGAGATCAGGCCAGTATTGAAACTGATTACCGATTTTGCAAAATCAGAAGGAATACGGGTAGTTAATACCTGCGATTATCATCATATCAACTCAGAGGAGCTTTCATCTACTCCTGATTTTGAGACAAGTTTTCCGCAGCATTGCCTGGCAGGTTCATCTGGGGCAGAGTTTATAAGTGAAACGCTTCCTGAATCACCAATATTGATTGATTGGGACTTAGAGCTTGCGATTTTTGCTGAATTTGATGATCCTGAGCGGTTTCGTAATATTGTGATCAGGAAAGATGCATTTGATGTATTTACTGGTAATCCATATACTGATAAAATAGTGCAAATCCTTCAACCGGATCAGGTATTTGTTTATGGCGTATCAACCAATGTCTGTGTTGATAAAGCAGTTATCGGTTTATCAGAGAGAGGGATTAAAGTTTTTGTATTTGAGGATGCAATTAAAGAACTTCCTAATTTGCCACTTCCTTTCGAGGCATGGAAGACTAAAGGGATTCATATTATCTCATTTTCTGACATCCGAAAGTACTTATAGATTAGGAGATTTGTCCGATTATCGGATTAATCAAAATGCCTGAAAAAAAGGAACTCTTCCTTATTTTCAGGCATTTTGCTGAATATTCAATGCGTCTTATTTTAAATTTATTCTTTTTTAAGATATTTCATACTCGCTTACAACATCGGTCAGAACTTCATATCCTGTTTCGGTTACCAATATCGTATGTTCGAATTGGGCTGAAAGCTTATTATCGACGGTTCTTGCCGTCCAACCATCTGACTCATCAACTCTTACACGTGGTTTCCCTTCGTTGATCATGGGTTCGATTGTGAAAATCATTCCTGGTTTCATTTTGAGGCCACTGTTTTTTCGGGCAGCGTGATCTACCTGGGGCTCTTCATGAAATTCAATTCCAACGCCGTGTCCACAATATTCATAAACAACTGTAAAACCTTGAGCAATTGCATATCGCGAAATGGCATACCCGATGTTTCCAAGATAGTTTCCTGGCCTGACTTGCTGAATGCCAAGATTAAGGCAGTGTTTGGTTGCGTTTACAAGTTTCAGCGCAGTTTCGGTGGTTTGACCAACAATAAACATTTTACTGGTATCTCCGAAATAGCCATTCAAAATGGTCGTGATATCAATATTGAGAATATCACCGTTTTTCAGGATAACATCCTCAGCTGGAATTCCGTGACAAATAACATCATTGAGCGATATACAACACGATTTTGGAAACCCGTTGTAATTCATTGTTGCCGGTATTGCTTTGTGCCCGATGATATAATTATGAATTAATTGATCTAAATAGTAAGTACTTACACCTTCTTTTACAAAATCCTCAATGTATACCAGAACTTCACCTGCCAGTTTTGAACTTTTACGGATACCTTCAATTTGCTCCTTGTTCTTTATAACTATGTTCATTTATTTTTCTTAATTCGCGTAAAATTGTAAAAAATTACCATCAAAACAAAATAACGCCTATTGGGAGGGTTTTGTTCAGAGGTTTGATGTAATGATAATCACTGGTTAAGCCATGAAATAATTTTGTCAGTTTTTTCATTAACAGGCATGTACCCATCCAACCATTTAATTTCAAATCCATCGCGTTCCATCTTCCGGAACCATGTCATTTGTCTTTTGGCAAACTGATGTATTGCGGTGTTTAAACCTTCAAACATCTCGTTATAGGTTAATTCACCTGTGATAAAAAGGGTGAGGTACTTATATTCCAGTCCGTAATAGGTAAGATCGTCTGGTTTTAAACCATTGTCAATTAATTTTTTAACCTCGTCAATCATCCCAATATCAAGACGTTGTTTTAACCTTGATGTAATTCTTCTGCGGCGCGAATCTCGGTCATATTTCACACCAACGATCAAACTATTAATTGCAGGGAAGGAGAGATCAGTTTCAGGATGCACCAAACAAAATTCTTCGATTTCAATTGCCCGGATTGCACGTTTTTTATTTTCAGTATCGCTTGTATTATTTATTGATTTATAACGCTTTAATATTTCAGTTAGCTCATCAAGCGATAAAAGTTGCAATTCTGATCTTCGCTCTTCATTTACAGGAACCTGAATCAGACGGTAACCTTTTAAAATGGCTTCGAGGTACATTCCGCTTCCGCCACACATTACCGGAAAAGATCCTTTTCCCCTGATTGACTGATAGACTTTTAGAAAATCGCGTTGATATTCAAAAACATTGTATTGGTAACCTGCTTCTGCGATATCGATTAGATGGTAAGGTACACCGACTCCCTTTACCTGGTATTCTTCGAGATCTTTACCTGTTCCCAGATCCATTTCGCGGTAAATTTGCCTCGAATCTGCCGATATAATTTCGCCTCTGATCTTAAGCGCCAAATTAACAGCTACTTCAGTCTTTCCTGATGCAGTTGGCCCCAGTATAGTAACCATGTCGAATTTTGATCCGTCCATTGCAAATTTAAATTGTTAGGCAAATTAGCTTATTTTTGTAAATCTAAAAGGGTAAAAAATGAATTTAAGCCTATTTATTAAAAATTTATTCTCAAGGTGCATCGGAATAATTGGGTCACCCAAAACAGAGTGGATTAAAATCAAGGAAGAGGAAGGTTCATTCTTTCAGTTGGTTGTCAATTTCTTATTTCCGTTGTTGATACTAACTGCGGTTGCTTCAATGATTGGAAGTTATTTTCATATGGCGGGAATTGGATTTGCCCGGGATATTGTAATTGTTTCAGGATTAAGTTCTATTTTAAGTATTTCGGTATCGATTTTGATTAGTATTCTAGCTATCAACTCGATGATCAGGACTTTTGGGGGAACTCCGAATTTAAATCAGGCTGCTAAGCTTGTTGTTTATTCCTTTGTTCCTGGAATTCTGGTTGCGATAATCTTTGGAATGATTCCCTGGTTTTACATTCTGGGACTATTCTTCCTCTACTCGTACTACATTTTCTTTCATGGAACACCTGTAATGTTGAATATACCAACGGAACGACAATCAAATTTCAGTACGCTCTCTTCGACTACAATTCTGATCATTTATTTAATGATTAGTTTTATTTTCTCTTCTTTCTTTGGAGCAATTCAATAGTAGAATTGCAGATTCGTAAATGGTTTTGTTAAATTTGTAAATTGCGTTTCCAGAATTTAAACATGATACTTCAGCAGAAAATTAACATAAAAAATAAACGTGCAAGTTTCGATTACGAGTTTATCGAGAAGTACGTTGCAGGTCTGGTGCTACTTGGAACCGAGATTAAATCAATCAGGTTGAGCAAAGTAAGTATGAATGATGCTTACTGCCATTTTATTGCTGGTGAGCTATATATCCGGAATCTCAGCATTTCGGAATACGACTTCGGCACCTGCAATAATCACGAAGTGCGTCGCGAGCGCAAACTGCTTTTAAGCAGACGGGAGTTGAATAAACTCGAAAGGAAACTAAAAGAGTCTGGACTAACCATTGTTCCTGTAAGGTTGTTCCTGAATGATAATGGATTGGCAAAGATGGAGATTGCATTATCGCGTGGGAAAATCAATTACGACAAGCGCCAAAGTCTGAAGTCAAAAGATGCCGATAGAGAAATGGCACGTGCCCGGAAAGAATAAGGTTAAAGTAAAAAGGATAAAGTTCGAGGAATTTTCATCTTCAAACTTTATCCTTTGACCGTTAACCTTCTTTTTTATTCCTTTGCTTGCTTGCGGCTAAATTTTTCAAGCTTATCCAAATCTTCCACTTTGAAATTTCCATAGAAGGAGACCAGGCAACTGAATTGGTTATCTTTACTGTCCGTTACGATAACATGGCACTCTCTTACCTTTTTTGAATCACCTTCAATCCAAAACTCAACGTCATCACCATCGCCCTTGTCTTTTGGCTCCACTTTTCTGTAATTCAGCTTATTAAATTTATCAGCAATTGTTTTGCGTAATGATACGCCAAGGTTACTTTTCTCACGGTTTAAAACCAATATCCGTATCTCATTCAGATCGCCGGTGATCTTTTTATTCTCCTCGTCTAATTTCAAATCAACAGCATCTATCATCGACTTCGAAAAAGCCATATAGGTAAAGCCATCGTGATTTGCAAACTCATCAAAGATCCGATACGATTTGCTTTGAGCTGATCCTGTTAAGGTTGTTACTATTATAGCAACCAAAATCCCAAGTTTGTAAAAGAGGTTCATTTTTTAAGTTTTTTAGGAGTTTCAACGATAGCTGGTTTCCTTTGCGTAAGTTCCAATCCTTCTGGTGTCATTTTCCAATATTTCCCAACCATATCGCCATCCCACATGTTAGATGTATTCTTAACGTCATGTATAATCTTTACCATTTCATTGCTTAGGTAAATCGTCTTATTATCAGGAACTTTCAATACAATGTCAATCTCCTGTTTATGCCATACTGATTTATCAGGCAGCATAAACCATGGCTGGAACGTAATCAGTGAATCCTGTTGAGTGAATTTGTAGTTGATATTACGGGCATTGGTTTGAGCGATATCCAGATCACGACCCCTTGCTTTTGACTTTACTACGACACTGAATTCATTTGTTTCACTCTTTTCTATTTCAAGTCTGGGTTCATTGAGCAGGAATTGTTTTCCATTTACGGAGGCAATCCGCAGTCCGTCGAAATCGAAGTTTGAGTCGAGGTAATCGCTGAATTCGTCGGTTCCAAGTTTAAGGTACAGCGTATCGGATTTTGTGATTACCGGTTCCTGTTTTGTACTTGTGGAGACGCTTTTAAAATCACTAACCCCATTTACCGATGCAAAAATCAGTAAGATGATTCCAAAAACCCAAAGGCCGAGGGATGAAAAGCCGATTGCCGGATTATTGGATTCGAATCGGAAGATAAGTTTTGTCCCCAGGTATGCAAGCATAATCAACGGAATTCCAAGAGTTAGCGCAAGTCCGATCCAGAACCATGTGAGTGTTCCGTCGCTTACAAACAAGCCGAGATAATGTGGCAATTCGTTGCTAAACGGAGTTATTCCGATGAATTCACTGGAGACGAAAAGTGAGGTGAAAAGCGCTATTATTGCGATTATTCCAATTGAAACCAATATAATTCCGAAGAAGACTACGATAATTTTCAAAATAGCCCGGAAAATAGACATTACTACACCGCCGGCATCATCAAGTCTTTCGCGGCTGCGGATATATGATTTATTCGCCCTGAAATTCTGGTAGTTCTCTTTTACATCTTGAATCTCTTCCTTGATTGTTTTGGAGATATTGTTGATATTTACCTCTTCACCTTTCATCTCGAGCCGTTGTGCGGTATTGGCTGCTTTTGGAGCTATGATCCATAAAATCAAATAGATAATTAGGCTCGATCCTCCTCCAAAGAAAAGGGCAACGAAGATAAGCCGAACAATAATTGGATCTATGTTGAAATAGGCCGCCAGTCCACTACAAACACCTCCCAGAACACGGTCGTCGGGATCACGATAGAGTTTTTTGGTGCGTGACCGATGTATTTTTGTAACAACCTCTTCGTTTTCATCTTTAGAATCAGCAAACGCTTCCGGCATTCCCATTATCTTGATGATCTCTTCAACCTGTTCAATAGTAATTACTTCGCTACCATCTTTAACGCGTTCCTGGAAAAGCTCTGAGATTCTTGATTCAATATCCTGAACAATTTCCTTGGCATCATCATCATTGCCAAAATGCCTGTTAATCTGTAAGATGTAATAATTAAGCCTTTCATATGCATCGTCATCGATGTGAAAAACTGTTCCGCTAATGTTGATTGTAAATGTTTTTTTCATGGTGATTGAATTTTACTACAGGTTATTATTCTTAAGTTGGTTTATTGCATCGACAAGGTCACTCCAGGCCATATTCAGCTCGTTGAGGAATAATTTTCCATCCTCGGTCAATTCATAGTACTTACGTGGTGGCCCTTGCAACGACTCTTCCCAGCGATAGCCAAGATATCCGTCGTTTTTTAGTCTGGTCAGAAGAGGATATAATGTTCCTTCGACCACAATCATCTGCGCTGTTTTCATTTCGGCAATGATATCCGAAGCGTACGATGGTTTCCTGGAAAGGTTCAGAAGTATGCAATACTCCAGAATACCTTTCCTCATTTGAGCTTTTGTGTTTTCGAGATTCATGATTTAGTCATTTTGAAAATCTTAAGTCTTTTGTAAATAGTTTTTCTATTCGTATCATTTGCTTAACGGCTTCGATGAAACCAGGCGTGCTACTCCGGCATTTCCAATCGAGATTGGCATAAACTTTTGGTTATGACCTGCTTTCTCGTTTTTTTTGCCTGATGATCCTTTTACATTTTTTGCCGCAGAAGAATTTGTAAAGTATTTTGAAATTTTATTTCCGGTGTATTTTGTGGCTGTAATTGCCAAAGAAGGAATGGTGCGATAAATGGCATTCACACTTGCTACAGATGAAATGTTGATGTCGCTACCGCACGAAGTGAGGATCGCTAATCCTGTCAGCAGGACTCCCAATTTTAACTTCTTTATCAGCGTTTTCATTTTGACCATTTTTAATTTATAATACCATCTTATGCCCTGAAGTATGTATTACAAATATACATCCTAAAGAAGGTACTATGCAACACATAGTACTAAAATAATTCAATATTTTTAAAAATATTTTTAAATAACAGATATACAGAGAAATAAAAATTGATATTTTTCTTTTGGAGTTTGCTTTTTATCCAAAACAGTGAAAAAATGGGACGTTTTACTGTAAATTTTCATTGCAAGACGGATTTTAACGGCGACTAAAACGCGCGTTTTGGCCATTTTTGGCGAAAGCCTATTTAGTATTTATAATCCAATCTTGGGTTTTTGGATGTATTCATCAAATATGAATGTTTAAATAGGAGCGGAGTGCCGGTTTAAGGAGATCATATCACCTGGAAAATTTCCTGAAATTAATATTGGGGTTTTTCAGGCAATGTGCGATCATTTACTTATTTTGTGTTGACTAAATTTAAGTTGGTTTAATTTAAAAATTCTCAAATGAAAAAACATGAAATGAAACGAATTTTTCTTTCCTCTTTAGTAGTATTCTTATTGTCTGTTAGTTTGCAGGCGCAACCAACCGAGAAACTTGTGAAGGTTGCCATTGCGCCCGATCATGCGAATTGGGTTTATAATAAAGGTGAGAACGTCAAATTTAAGGTGACGGTAACAAAGAATAGTGAGTTGTTGCCGAATGTGAAAATCAGGTATGAAGTGGGGCCCGAAATGATGACTCCAACATTGAAGGATTCAGCTGTTCTTAAAGAAGGTGGGTTGATTGTGCCCGGTGGAACTCTAAAGGATGCTGGATTTTTACGTTGTAAGGTTGTTGCCGAATACGATGGAATCAAATACGAAGGGCTGGCAACTGTGGCTTTTAACCCTGAATTAATAAAACCCACTGTGCTATACCCTGACGATTTTATTCAGTTTTGGGATAAAGCGAAGCAGGATCTAGCTGCAGTCCCAATGGATGTAAAACTCACCTTGCTTCCGGAAAGGTGCACTGAATTGACGAATGTTTATCAGGCAAATATTCAAAACTACAAGCTCGGAATGAGGCTTTACGGAATTGTGAGTATTCCCAAAAAACCTGGAAAATATCCTGCCTTGTTAAGGGTTCCGGGTGCCGGCGTACGTCCTTATTACGGTGATCCTTCTACAGCCGATCTCGGAGTTATTACTTTTGAAATTGGTATTCACGGAATTCCGGTTACAATGGATGCCGGTATTTATACCGATTTAGGCAGAACAACGTTGGACGGATATCCAATCTTTAACCTCGACGACCGCGATAAGTATTATTACAAAAGGGTTTACCTCGGATGCGTTCGGGCGATCGACTTTATTTACTCTTTACCGGAATTCGACGGATCGACGCTGGCCGTTACAGGCGGAAGCCAGGGTGGTGCTTTATCCATTGTAACTGCTGGTCTTGACAGCCGCGTCAAATACCTGGCTGCTTTTTATCCGGCACTTTGCGATTTAACGGGATATTTTTCGAACCGTGCTGGTGGATGGCCGCACATGTTTCGCGACCTGAAAGCCGGAAAAGAGAAAATCGAAACCGCAAAATATTACGACGTAGTAAATTTTGCCAGGAATGTCAAAGTCCCCGGGTTCTATTCCTGGGGATTTAACGATGTGGTCTGCCCGCCAACTTCAACGTTTTCAGCTTATAACTCAATAACAGCGCCGAAAGAGCTTTTGATTATGCAGGAAACTGGTCATTGGACTTATCCGGAGCAGAACGAAAAATCGAAACAATGGTTGTTGGGGAAACTGTTAGGTAGATAACCGAGGGTAAAGACAAGGCATGCTTGTCTCTACAAAACATACAAAACACAGAAAACCCTTAATTTGCAATTGTTTGCAAATTAAGGGTTTTCTAATTATAGATAATAGTACGAACTAAACTATTTTTTTGGAAGATCGTTTACGATCGTTTTCGTTGAGCTGTATTTTCCGAAGCCTGATTGACTTTGGTGTTACTTCAACGTATTCGTCTTTCTGAATATATTCGAGTGCTTCTTCGAGACTGAACTTGATCGGAGGTGCAAGTCTAACTTTATCGTCAGAACCTGATGCCCGCATATTTGTGAGTTTTTTTGGTTTTGTAAGGTTCATCGCAAGGTCACCTTCACGACTACTTTCTCCAACAACCTGGCCTTCATATATTTCTTCCTGTGGATCGATAAAGTACCGTCCTCTGTCCTGAAGTTTGTTCAGGGAATAGGCAAATGCTGTTCCGGTTTCAAGCGCAACTAATGAACCATTTAAACGTGTTTCGATGGCTCCTTTGAAAGGCTCGTATCTGATAAACCTGTGTGACATAACCGCTTCACCCTGTGTAGAGGTCATCATAATGGTACGCAAACCGATAATTCCGCGGGAAGGAATATTAAATTCGAGGTTCACGCGGTCTCCCTTGTGTTCCATGTTAATCATTTCCCCTTTACGACGTGTGACAAGATCAATGGCAGTGCCACTCATCTCCTCAGGTAAGTCGATGTTCAGTAATTCGACTGGTTCTTGTTTTACCCCGGCAACTTCTTTAAACAGCACCTGTGGTTGTCCAACCTGAAGTTCGTAACCTTCGCGACGCATCGTTTCAATTAAAACTGAAAGATGCAGAACTCCGCGACCATGTACATTCCATGCATCGGCCGAATCGGTTGTCTCAACACGTAAAGCAAGATTTTTCTCAAGTTCACGTTTTAATCTGTCGTGAATATGTCGGCTGGTAACAAACTTTCCTTCTTTTCCATAAAATGGAGAGTTGTTGATTGTGAACAACATACTCATAGTAGGTTCGTCAATTGAAATCGGTTCGAGTGGTTCGGGATTTTCCCAATCGCAAACCGTGTCACCAATTTCGAATCCATCGATTCCAACAAGGGCACATATATCACCGTTGCTTGCTGAGGTTACTTTCTCTCTTCCTAATCCGGTAAATACATGAAGTTCTTTGATTTTAGTACGGGAGATCGTTCCATCGCGTTTAACAAGTGAAACGTTCATTCCTTCCTTTAGCTCACCACGATGAATGCGGCCAATCGCAATACGTCCGACATATTGTGAATAATCGAGCGATGTAACCAGCATCTGTGGGGTACCTGGATTTTCTATTGGTGCGGGGATGTGCTCAATGATAGCATCAAACAACTCCGTAATATTTTCGGTGCGAACTTTCCAGTCGTTACTCATCCAGTTTTGCTTTGCAGAACCATAGACAGTTGGGAAGTCAAGCTGGTCTTCAGTAGCATCCAGACTGTACATTAATTCGAAAACCTGTTCGTGTACGACATCTGGCCGACAATTGGGTTTGTCAACTTTATTGATGACCACGATTGGTTTCAACCCGAGTTGTAATGCTTTTTGAAGTACAAACCGTGTTTGAGGCATTGTACCTTCAAAAGCGTCAACGAGCAGAAGAACACCATCTGCCATGTTTAGAACACGTTCCACTTCACCGCCGAAATCGGCATGCCCAGGGGTGTCGATGATGTTGATTTTTGTACCATTGTAAACAACCGATACGTTTTTGGCAAGAATAGTGATTCCTCTTTCCCGTTCCTGGTCGTTACTGTCGAGGATCAATTCTCCCGGATTCTGATTGCCCCTGAAGATATTGGAATCCATGATCATCTTGTCAACCAACGTCGTTTTTCCATGATCGACGTGCGCTATGATCGCTATGTTTCTGATATTTTGCATCTATGAATTTTGAGCCGCAAAGGTAATCAATTATTCGACGGTTAAAACTTATGCCTGTTCATCAGTCCGCTCATTTTAAATTTCTTTCGCATAAATTGTTAAAACAATACTATTTTATTGTGTGCTAAATCATCAATCTTATTTTAACCAATTAAAAATCAGGGCTCTAATTCTTGCGGACGTTTCTTTTGAAAGAAATTTGGATGATACTGGACACCATATTGTTATATCCTTTGATCATTCAAATGCCAGCGATTAAAGTTTGTTATCCTGCTTGAATATAAAACCAGGATACAATCCAATATGTTGATTCCATTACCAACATTATTTTAACATTAATTAAATTGATTTCTTTTTAAATTTAATGACCTCAATAACTAACTTTGCATGTTTTTGCCTTTTACCAGCAATATTTTACTTTAAAATCGGTTTTCGATATTTGAGTGATAACTATCTATAATGAATGAATGAAAAAGATTAATTTCAAGATCATCCTCAAATTATTAAGTTTTATTTTCTTCATCGAAGCATGTGCGTTTTCGTTTTGTATTCCGGTCGCCTTCATTTACAACGAACCGGTTCGTCCGTTCATATTGTCTATTCTGGTCGCAATATTCCCATCCATTATCTTTCGATTTCTGGCAAGGTCGAAAACCAAGGATGAGATTCAAAATCATGAAGCATTATTTTCTGTCGTATTCGGTTGGTTTATAATGATATTGCTTGGAATTCTCCCCTATATTTTCAGCGGTAGTATCCCACACTTTATAAATGCAATTTTTGAGTCTACGTCTGGATTTACTACCACAGGTTCTTCCATCCTTGCAGATATTGAGGCACTTCCAAAATCAATTCTCTTTTGGCGCAGTTTGACACACTGGGTTGGTGGTATTGGAATTATATCCTTGGTAATTATCATATTGCCTTCATTAGATGTAGGCGGTTACCGTATATTTTCTTTGGAATCCTCTCTTCAGGAGAAAATTCATCCCCGCATTAAAACAATTGGGCGAAGCTTGCTTTCCATCTATTTATTACTGACTTTTTCGCAAGTGATACTGATGATGTTGGGTGGAATGAATCTGTATGAGAGTCTTTGCCATTCTTTTGGTACAGTGGCTACTGGTGGTTTTTCTCCTAAAAACACAAGTATTGCGGGTTATTCACCCTATATTCAGTATGTTGTTACAATCTTTATGTTTTTGGCGGGTGTAAATTTCCTCGTTCACTTCAATTTGCTGATGGGAAATTTCAAAAAGGCCTTGTCAAATGAGGAACTTCGGTTTTATACCAAGGTCATTATTTTTGCCGGATTTTTTATCATGGCTATCCTGCTTTTAAAAACGGATAAGCCAGTTGAAGAGGCTTTTCGGAGTTCTTTTTTCTATGTAGTTTCAATTGTAACCTGTACAGGCTTTGCTACCGAGGATTATTTATTATGGCCTACTGCAGCCTGGATGGCAATCTTTCTGCTTCTTTTTGCAGGTGGAAGCACCGGATCGACAGCAGGTGGTATAAAAATGGCGCGTCACCTGCTTGTGCTTAAAAACATTAAGTCTATACTTTATAAAACGGTCCACCGAAATGGTGTTTACCCGGTAAAACTGAATGGTATTGTTGTTTCGGAGGAGAGTAACCGGTCAATAATCTCATTTGTTTTACTTTACCTTGTTGTTTTTGTGGTGATGACATTTCTCTTAATACTTGATGGTTTGGATGTTCCTGGTGCCGCAAGTTCAATTGCGACAGCAGTGGCTGGCATTGGGCCAGGCATAGGCTCGGTGGGTCCGGTTGCTAATTTTGCACACCTCCACGATTTTTCGAAAGCCGTAATGTCGTTGGCAATGTTTATTGGTCGATTGGAATTGCTCACCTTCTTTGCATTGTTTACACCTGCTTTCTGGAAGTATTAGACAGAAATAAATTATTAACTAGAATTCAATGACCCGAAACAGCTGGTTTCATTACCTTATTTTATTCCTTGGTATTCTTTGCATATCGTGGTCTGCAATATTTGTAAAATTGTCGGATGTTTCAGGTTTAAGTTCAGCGTTTTACAGGATGTTCATTGGTTTTCTTGGTGTTCTTCCCATCTGGCTTCTTCGCAAAAAGCCGGTCACTGACAAAAAATCCATCCGGATCGCAGTCCTCTGCGGAGTAATATTTGCCTGTGATATTGCGGTTTGGAATGTTTCTATTTTGCTTACCAAAGCGGCGATATCCACACTTATCGCTAATCTGGCTCCTGTTTGGGTAGGAATTGGTGCAATCTTGTTTCTGAAGGAAAAACCTGGCAAGATCTTCTGGATAGGAACCGCAATTGCATTATTTGGAGTATCTGTAATCGTTGGAATTGACAAAATTTACAATTCACGTCTCAATTTGGGCCATTTTCTGGCTATCCTCGCCAGTTTGTTCTACGCATTTTATCTGCTGATCATGCGAAAGGGACGGCTACATCTCGACACTGTTACATTTACTACAATCTCAATGCTGGCGAGTTCGGTAGTTTTATTTTTTATCTCGATTTTTACGGGTACCCAACTTTCAGGTTTTTCCATTCAATCGTGGGAAGCACTGATGGGACTTGGACTGATCTCGCAATTAGGGGGTTGGCTGGCAATTAATTATGCAATGGCATACATGCCGCCGACGATTGCTTCAGTAAGCTTACTTAGTCAGTCCGTATTCACAGCTTTAATCGCGATTCCGGTACTTGGGGAGAAGCTTACAAAGATCGAAATTTTCGGAGCCCTGATTGTATTGACGGGAATTTTCCTGGTTAATAAAAAGATGTTTAAAAGGAAGGTGGCTGTTCAACAAGAGTATGACTGATAGAAGATGGCTTAGAGATGGGAGAAGATATTTTCAGCAATATTGAACTCATAACTTATATCTTATAACTTCTCCCTGAACATTTCTCCTGATTTCACTATTGAAACGGTACCCGTTGACTTTATTGCCATCTTCAACATGCTGTCAGCGACTTTTTCTGCCTTGATTGCCTTGTAATTATCAGGAATGATGAAGCTGAAGGCTTTCATCAAAAAGCCCGACAATATTTCGGCAAATCTCGTTTCTTTCCTTTCCCCGAGTAATAACGAAGGCCGGAATATAACCAGTTGTTTAAACCCGATTTTTATTAATGCTTCTTCGGTCATTCCTTTTACCTTATTATAGAAAATGGCTGATTTTGAAGAGGCTCCCATTGCGCTAATGACCAAAAACTTCGAAGTACCTGCCTGTTTACCCAGATTGGCAAGTGCTACAACATATTCAAAGTCAACTTTTTGAAAGTTGTCACGGCTGCCAGCTTGCTTCATCGTTGTTCCAAGTGTACAAAATACATCATCAACCGGTTCGTCAAATTTCAATTGATTGATCTTTTCGAAGTCGATTACAAGTTCCTTTATTTTCTTGTGGGTAGATTCACCCTTTCGTCTGGAGAGAAGATATATCATCCGGTAATGGTCTGAACTGATTAACTTCTGTACCAATTCTTTGCCAATTAGTCCCGATGCTCCTGCAACGATTGCTGTTCTCATGCGAAAGATGTAGAATTAATTTGTCTAAAACAGATAGTTTAATCCAATATAGATTCCCGAATCTCCATCCTGTGAATTGGTTGCAATGCCATAATCAACTGCTACCACAAAATTGTAGTTCATAGCCAGTCGCAAACCTGCACCATAGCTTGTGTGAAGTTTTTCAGCTCCTTTATTGAAATAGTCGGAAGCTTTATCGGGCAAATTGATATTAATAGCATCAAACAACTGCGATGTATTTCCTGTATTAATTTTTTTAGTCACCTTACCCATATCGACAAAGGTGTTTAATCCCATGTAGAAATTCTGATTCATAAATTTCAGTCGATAGAACTTCCATCTTAGTTCAAGGTTTCCAAGGATATAGCCATCGCCAACAATTCTGTTTCGACGAATGCCACGCAGGTTTTTAGCGCCACCCAAACCTGTTGAAGATGAACCTGTCAATACAGATGAGATGATTTGTGGCTCGTAATAAAACGGCACTTTGCCGCTAAGCGTCTGTTGCCAGTTCACCCGATAGGCAAACGAAAGATCATCTTTTATCAATGTAAAATACTGACGATGTGTGAAGGACAATTTTGAGAAGCCACTTTCTGCCCCAAGGAATTTAGGTACCATCGCTATAACAGCTTCGGTCCAGACTCCTTTCATTGGATTTTGTTTGAAGTCGCGTGTGTCGAAAACTATTCCACCCTTTAATTCCGGAATAAACCCGCCATTCGCCTCTTGTTGACTAATCAGACCCCATTGAATGTATTTTTCGTAAAGTCCGGGTTGTTGAGTCACCGAAGGCAGTTTATCGCTTTCACTCTTCCCTTTATTCAGTTTGTCAACATCAACTGATGATGAGCTGTAGTTGAGCAGGTTAAATCCTGCTATCCAGCCAAATTTCGAACCTTCAAATTTTCCCTGTAAATCGGTTTTAAACCGAAAAAGTTTCTGCTGATATTTATAGAACATCCGGGTTTTATAATCAGGTGCATTTTGGTCTTCCCAGCTCTTGTTTAAGACGGATTCATAACCATTAAACCCGTAGAAATCATAGGCCTGATCGGGCAGATAACTCAGATCGGTGGTGACCTGAATTCCGGGAATGAGCGACTCTGAATCGTAATAAAACCGGTAAATCCCACTGCCTTTTGTGAAGCGTGAAATTTCGAAATACAACGAATGTTTGTATTTTGGAAAGGTGCTGCCATCGCCAAAATTATAGAAATTGACCGCCGCGCCATACTGAAATCCCTGATCCGTATCGAATGTGATGGCAGGAATGGCTCCGAAGTTCCATCCCGTTTTTATTTTAATTGAATCTGTTTTTTCTTTATTCTGCTGGGCAAATGAAGAATAGGCAATCAAAAATGAAAAAATGCAAACAAAGATGAGTCGGAACTGTTTCATAATTGACAGGATTTTGAAGGTTAACTTTCGATGTGCTAAATTGATTCTTTTTATTTCAATTTCAAAATAAAACTTTGAACAGCAGTATTTTGAAATCGTATTTATTTAGCATATTTGTGTGGCTTTCCATTCCGGTCAGACTTATTTTTTAGAATAGTTTTTTTAATTTTAAAATTAACTAATTACAAATGAAATATATAGGTGCTCATGTAAGTGCAGGCGGTGGCGTTGAGAATGCTCCGTTGAATGCAAAAGAGATTGGCGCGAAAGCTTTCGCACTCTTCACAAAAAACCAAAAACAGTGGAACGCGGCTCCTTTAACGAAGAAAAGCATCGATGCTTTTAAGAAAAACTGTGCAGATCTGGGTTATCTGCCTGAAATGATACTCCCGCATGATGGCTATCTCATCAATCTTGGTCATCCCGAGGAGGAAGGACTTGCGAAATCGCGTGAAGCTTTCAATGATGAAATGATGCGTTGTGAGCAGCTTGGATTGAAAATGCTCAACTTCCACCCAGGAAGTCATCTCAATAAAATCTCTCCGACTGAGTGTTTGTCCCGAATTGCAGGGTCGATCAACATTGCATTGGATAAGGCACAGGGCGTTACGGCTGTGATTGAAAATACGGCCGGGCAGGGAACCAACATGGGATATGTTTTTGAACAATTGGCCGAGATCATCAGTCAGGTGGAAGATAAATCGCGGGTTGGTGTTTGTATTGATACGTGCCATACCTTTACCTCCGGTTATGACCTTCGGACGAAAGATGCTTTTGATCAGACTTTTGCCAAATTTGATGAAGTTATTGGCTGGCATTACCTGAAAGGAATCCATCTAAACGACTCAAAAAAGGAATTGGCCACACGTGTCGACCGGCATAACAGCATCGGACAAGGATTCCTTGGAATGGAAATTTTTGAAATCTTAATGAATGATTCCCATTTCGATCAGATGCCGATCATCCTCGAAACGCCGGATGAAACTTTGTGGGCTGAAGAGATCCGTTTGTTGTATTCTCTGATCAGATAGTTTATTTTTTATTGGTCTATTATTGCTTATCCCATTTCTAAGGATTCGTTTTATACAAACAAAATAAACGGACCAGAATCACCATGATCAATATTCCGATTGGGAAATTTGCTGGCCGCAATATCACGTTGTTGTTCTATATTCCTATGGAGATGGAAACAAGATCGATTGAAAACTACAGTGGCTTTCAAATATTGAGCCGGCTCAGTAACAAAATACTGACGTTTTTATGATAAAAACCCTGTTTGCAACTCCTCATTCCAATCCCTTTATTCCCTGGATATACCAAATTGAATAAAATCTTTATGAAAAATAATATGTTTAGACTTAATTTGTGTGTAAAAAAATATTACTTGATATTACTGAATTTGACCTAAACCAAAGTTAAAGAGCTAATTGTTATTATGATGAAATTTTTAAAAATTTCTTTTCAAATGCATTGTGTAATTAAAGAAATGAATATATTTGCACCGAAATGCGGAGAGAAAAGTTCATACTCAGAACTTTTATATCATTTAATAAGTTTTTGAATCTGTTGTAACTACTCCCTTAGGTCGTACTTATAGCTTTTTTCCGTTTTTCATATCCAAAGATTTATTTTAGGAAAATTATTTTTATGGAAGATTTTTTTTCGCCGGAGGAAATCCGAGCATTGATGGTCAGATGTGAGTCTGATCGCCAGCGAATTATTTTATTTTTGTTATACAACTATGGTTTAACGATTGAAGAAGCACTCGATTTAAAAGCGGGACAATTTATGCTAAAACCCGATTACGTCCGCTTTAACTTTACGCGAAAACAAACCGGGAAAGCGCATACCTATAAAATTCAATTCGAAAATTACCGTCTTTTCTATCGGGTTCTGAATAAACTTCAGGATCACGAACCTCTGTTGCACAAGGATAAAAATCTTCCGATTTCTGATGCAATGGTTAAGAAAGATTTGTTTGACATGGCCGTGACCATGAACAAGAAGATTACTCCTGGTCAGTTATTTGATAGTCACTTGTTTTGGTTGTTCCGAAAAGGTGTCAGTTATGCACAGGCAGTCGAAGAGTATGGCGTTCCGCTATCGGGAAAACCATTCAAAGTTTGGGAAAGTGCGATGCTAACCGGCAGATTATGGCCGTTTCTTTTGGAATAAAACTTAATCAACAATATTAAATATCTACTTTATATTTTATGAATTAGAAATTCTATTATCCCAATAAAAAAGGTGACCTGAAATGATCGCCTTTTTTATTGGGATAACCTTTCTGCTATTTTGTTATCCCCGGTCTCGAATCGGTTCTGAACGGATTCGCAGGTAAGCCTTCTACGTTATAAAGGTTCAGGTCATCGGGATTGTCGGCCCAGCCATATCTTACAGCAGCCGGATTTTCAACGGCATCGCTCGTCACCATCACTGTATTCTCATTTACAACGGTTGCTTTGGCCCATTTGAAATCGCCGTCTTTCGTTGCAATTGTAAAACCATTGATATAGCCATATTTATCATTCACCTTAAGTCCTTTGCCAACCTGGTCGAACGTGATAAAGATCTTATTTTTGTCAATTTTCATCTCCTTATAAGTGGGGCCGGCATAAACAAGTGTTTCGCCGTACGCAACCTTACGTGCAGCCAGCGACAACCGGTAGCCAACCGTTTGCTTATCCGTCGGGTGGATATTATCGGCGTCTCCCACATCAATAATATTCGCCATGCCGGTGTTTTCGAGTTGAAGCGTTTGCGTCTGTGCTTCGCGTAATTCGGCCCACTCACTTTCAGAGGGTTCTTTAACCGGCTTTTTGAAATTCGCTAACTGAACAAACAAGAACGGGAAATTTCCCTGGTTCCACTTCGTCCGCCAGTCCTTGATCATATTCGGGAAAACCCGCTTGTACTGCTGAGCGCGCGAGGCGTTTGATTCACCCTGGTACCAGATGGCTCCCCTAATTCCGTAAGGGATAATCGGATTCAGCATCCCATTGTAAAGCAATGTAGGGTAGGCGTTCGGTCCGACTTTGGCTGCATTCATATCTACGCTTTTAAGTTTTGTGAGCATCTCCGAAAAGTCGGGATCCTGCGCAATAGCTTCCGGACTCATCCATGTTTCGGCAACGGTGCCGCCCCACGAAGTGTGAATCAGGCCGATCGAAACTTTTAAATGTTCGTAAAGATTCCTTGCGAAGAAATAACCCACTGCGGAGAAATCGGAAACTGTGCCTGGCGAGCATATCCACCATTCGCCTTCCTCCAGCTTATCCTGAGGTTCCTTGGATACCCTTTTCGTAACGGTGAAAGAACGTATATCAGGATAGTTGGCGGCAGCAATTTCTGCTTCGGCGTTCTTTGCCGACTTTACTTTAAACTCCATATTCGACTGACCCGAACAGACCCAGACTTCACCTATCATGATATTCTCGATGGTTCGGAAGTTTTTTCCTTTAACTGTCATTTTATAAGGACCGCCATACTCCATTTTCGGCAGATTAACGCGCCATTTCCCGTTTTTGCCAGTGCGTACGCTAACCGTATTCTTTTCAAAAGTTACGGTTACTTTTTCGCCCGGGGAGGCCCATCCCCAAACGGGAATCTCAATTCCTTGTTGAAGAACCATGTTACAATTAAAAAATGGAGGCAGGACAACCTGCGACATTCCTGCAAATGACAACAAAAGCAGAAAAAATAAGGCGAACGTTTTAAAAGCGTTAATTTTCATGGTAAATTGTATAATGTGCTGAATAATAGTAGTAGTAATCTATGTTAATGTGATTGAGCCAGTCATGTAAGTGCATGCATTCCCCGAAATTAAGACCCTTTCTCCCGTTAGTTTACATTTCAGAAAACCTCCCCGGGCTGAAAGTTGCCTCGCTTCAAATTCAAGCTGATTAAGCCTGTGAGCCCAGAAAGGGACGAGCGAAGTATGTGCCGAGCCTGTGACGGGGTCTTCATTAATTCCTAAATAAGGTGCAAAAAACCGTGAAACAAAATCGCAATCGTAACCTGGTGCGGTGACGATGATTCCCCTTGCCTCTATACCTTTAAGAAAACTGAAATCAGGTTTAATCTCTTCAATATCCTCTTGCGAAGGATAGAAAAGCAGATAGTCAGTTCTCCCTTTCCAGATTTCGAGTGGTTTGCTTCCCATGGAATGAACCAAATGATCGGGCGGCAGCGCGGGTTCAAGATGGTCAACCGGGAAATCAAGAATCAGATATTCACCTTTTTTAAATACTTCAAGCTTTCCGCTGTAGACAGATTCGAATATCAGGTGGTTACCCTTGAATTTAAGGTGATTAAACAGCACATGTGCTGCAGCAAGCGTGGCATGACCACATAATTCGACTTCGGCGAGAGGGGTAAACCACCTGATTTCAAATACCCCATCTTTCTTTTTGATGAAGGCAGTTTCGGAAAGATTATTTTCTGCAGCAATGTTTTGCAAAATATCATCCGAAAGCCAGAAATCCAGCGGACATACCGCTGCCGGATTACCTGAAAATAAACGGTCAGAAAATGCATCAACCTGGTAAATCTGAATTATCATAGGAGGGAGTGGCTAAGATTTCAAATAGAGTTTAGTCTTCAAAGATATAATTATAATCTTTTACAGGATTTATTTTTCACTAAAAACAATTGCTTCGTAAGTGTAAAGTTCGGCCATTTTCCATCCATCCCATCCGATTCCTGTTTTGTCGCGGGAACAATGTCCAAGAAATTCCTCTTTTGTCCAGTTGGTATCTGTCGCAACCTGTGGCAGAAAAGTTCCGCTATTCAGTCCTTTTTTAATATAGATCCCATGTTTTCCAAGCTGAATCTGATCAATGGAATAGATCTTCCTGAGCGGTGTCAGGATTGATATTTCTATTTCAACCTGATCAAGTTCTTTCGTGGAAACTGGTTCGAATCGCGAATCGCGGGTTGCTGCCGCGACAGCCATTTCTGCAATTGTCTGATATAGTGTTAGAGATGGATTGAAACGGCCAATGCATCCGCGAAGTTTACCATGCTTCTTTAAGGTTACAAAAGCCCCGTAATGCTCTTTCATAATTCCGGAAGGTTCCGGTACGGGCGTTTCATTTTTACTATTGATAAGATAGCGTGTAATACTTTCCCTGGCCAGTTTCAATAATGCCTGCTTGTCAGATGCTGTTATTTTTATATCCTTATTGATCCTGTTTGCTGAGATAGCCCAGTAACCAACAACGCGATTTTTATCTCCATCCGGAACGTCCCCCGAATTCTTATAAACGATTTTTTCGAAAGTGAGATCAGGGTTGTTTTGGGTAAGATGAAGCAACGTCTGAACGGCTGATGCTCCGCAAAGCCCTGTTGCCATGTTGTTTTCAGTCGACTGTTTATTTCTGAGGCAACATTCCAGTAATTTTTCGGAATCATTGGCAACGATGGCTTCCGCTGTTTCTGCATCTGTTTTAACTGCCTTATCATATGAAGGGTAGTGTGAGAAATCTGTGCTGATTACAAACAGATTATCGGAATTGAACCATGGCTTTAAGGCTTCTGCAAGCTTTACGGATATGGAGAGATCATCACTCCCAATGATTAATGGAACTATTTTAAAATCATTGTATAACCAATACTGCAGAAAGGGGAGTTGCACCTCAAGAGAATGCTCTGGTCGATCTGCCTCTTCGTCGTAATAAATGAACTTGTACTTTTCAATGAGTTTGGAGGTTGTCTCATCGTTGATTTTGACCTCTCCAGAGGGCGTATTGTAATGACCTTTCGGGTAGATGCTCACTCCGGCGAAATATTTACGGTGCGATCGTCCGATGATAAAAATATTTTTATACCGTGCATTTCTGTTGAGTTTGGAATAGGCAGAAGCAGCTACTCCGCCAGAAAAAACATATCCCGCATGAGGCACGATCAATGCCGCCACGTCCGATTCCGGAACTTTTGTTACTTTTTCGAACAGGTTTGAAACCTGATTTTTTAAAGATGTAGATGTAGCAGGGTAGAATGTCCCTGCAACTGCCGGCATTCTGTTTTTCATAACTTCGTGAATTTGTGGTGATGTATCTGAAATCCAAATAATAACAGTAACTATTGTAAAAAAAACCTGTTTCATTTCCCAAATAGTTTTGACACATTAAATTTAATAAATATTGCAATTGGTTGAATCTGATCGAAAAATGAATTGAAATGCTTCAAAGATTTGAGGTTAGCTGAGTTTTATTAATTTTAGGGCTTAAACCAAAATATATTATGCATCCATATCTTCTTGCAGAATCCAACTGGAAGACAGTAAAACCAGCCGAGTTTGAACTGGCCATACTGCCATGGGGAGCTACCGAAGCCCACAATTATCATCTTCCTTACGGCACCGATAATGTTCTTGCCGATCGTATTGCGGCCGAATCGGCCCGGATTGCCTTTGATCGCGGCGGTAAGGTGATCGTCCTTCCGACAATTCCTTTCGGTGTTAATACTGGTCAGCCCGATGTTAAATTTGATATGAACCTGAATCCGGGAACACAGTTTCTGATCCTGAAGGATTTAATCACTGTGGTTGATCGTCAGGGCATTCATAAGTTTGTAATCATGAATACGCATGGCGGGAACGATTTCAAACAGATGATACGCGAGTTGAATCTGCTTTTCCCAGATATGTTTATTTGTCAGTGCAATTGGTTCAAAATTCCGGGGGCTGAGCATTACTTTGAGGACATGGGCGAACATGCCGGAGAAGTTGAAACCAGTTTTATGCAGTATTTAACACCAGAACTTGTCCTTCCGTTGTCAGAAGCCGGAGATGGGAAAGCACGTGTATTTAGTGTTCCTGCATTGAATGAAGGTTGGGCCTGGGCCGAACGCCAATGGACCAGGGTTACCAAAGACACTGGAATTGGAAATCCGGCACTCGCGACAGCCGAAAAAGGAGAAACTTATTTCAAACTGATTACCGAAAAAATAGGTGAATTCCTTTACGAACTGGCGATTGTTGATCTCAAAGATCTGTATAAGGATAAATTGTAAAAAATATATTCATGTGTCTCATTATTAGGAGATACATGAATATATGAATTTATGCAGGTTTACTCTGGCTGAAATTAAACTAACTATAAACCAAGGCGCAACGGTTTAAATTACAACCTTCCGTTGCCGCTTGAAATTCTCGGAAAGTAATGGAGAATGAAAAGCAACTAATTATTCCAAACGACCATTTGCGTAGTTCGCAATCGTATATCCTGGCGACTGCGTTTCTGGCACTTTTTGCTATTGTAGGCTTTGCCTATTACGGAATTCCTTTCTTTTACGACTTTATGACAAAGGAGTTTGGGTGGTCACGAACAGTTGTCACTTCCGGGAATGCAGTTGGTAAATTAATCGTGGGGCCATTATTCGGATTTGCAGCCGGATGGATGATTGATCGCTATGGTCCCAGAAGGTTGCTGATGACCGGTGCTTTAATGGCAGGAACTGCACTCATTGGACTGAGCTTCTCGAGCTCACTGGGGATGTTTTATTTGTTTTATATTTTTAATGCCCTGGGATATGTTTTTGGTGGTCCGCTTCCCTGCCAGGTATTGATATCAAGATGGTTTGAGAAAAACCGGGGGAAGGCGATGGGAATTGCTTACCTCGGAATAGGAACGGGTGGTGCCCTGGTTCCGTTGATCTCGGCAGGTCTCGAAAAAAACTTTGGATGGCACCTTGCGCTGACAGCACTGGGCGTTTTAGTGATTCTGATTGCCTTCCCAATGGCCTTTTTTATCAAAGATTCAGCGAAAGAGCGGATTGAAAAGGCGAAAACAGAGTCGATGGTTCCTATCAGTACAATTCTCCGAAATCCGAATTTTTATCTCCTGGCTTTTGGCAGTATGTGTTCGATCGGGGCTGTCGGAGGAATTGGTCAGCACCTGAAACTTTACCTTCGTGATCTTGATTTTACCCAATCGCAGGCTGCGCAGGTAATGTCGTTTGTGCTGCTTTCAAGTTTGGCCGGTAGAGTTTTGATGGGATTTCTGGCTGATCTGATCAATCGAAAATATGTGATGATCCTGATTTACATGATTGTCGCATGTGCAATTCCATTGTTATTGATTCCGGATTTTCCGGGAAGAATCTATATTTTCGCGATTATCTTTGGAATCGGACTTGGCGGTGATTACATGATCATCCCGTTAATGGCGGCCGATTTGTTCGGTATAAAAGCGTTGGGTCGGACCATGGGAATTATCTTAGTAGCCGACGGAATTGCCGAATCTGTCTTCCCAATGTTGGTAGGAGCTTTGTATAACGACGTTTCTAAAAGTTATGCCGTCGGATTTATCGTTTTAATTGGTATTGCAACACTCGGCGCAGTGATTGTCTCTTTTCTGCCAAAGACCAAACTGGAATAGACGCATGTAGGTGTATCTGAAGTAAATATTAATCCGTTTTGAATTGAAAAAATTAACCATTAACCGTCCCATATGATCATTGATTACAACATTAAGCCCGAAGATTTAACTGGAAAACTTGACCGGTTCTGGGGTTTGTCAGGTGAAAAAATTCTCAGAATTGAATCGGAATATAACCGTGATTCAGGTGCACCGGTTTATACCTTGAACGGGAAATACACGTCACAAGGATGGACTGAATGGACACAGGGTTTTCAGGTTGGTTCAGCCATCCTTCAGTTCGATGCTACAGGTGATGAAACCTTCCTGAAAATTGGCAGGGAAAATACAGTTGAAAAGATGGCACCTCATATCAGCCATGTTGGAGTTCATGATCATGGGTTTAACAACATCAGCACCTATGGAAATCTTCACCGTCTCATGAAGGAGGGAAAGATACCACAAAATGATTGGGAGAAAAGCTTTTATGAAATAGCGTTGAAAGTTTCGGGCGCGACCCAGGCCAACCGTTGGAGCCAAACATGCGGAGGTGGTTTTATTTATTCTTTCAATGGCCCGCACTCCCTGTTTGTCGATACCATCCGCTCATGCAGGGTTTTAATGATCGCACATCAGTTGGGACATTTTCTGCCAGGAGAGAACGATGTCCGTATTTCACTCTTCAAAAGGGGTGTCGATCACCTGCTGGCAACCGCAAAATATTCGGTTTATTACGATGAAGGTCGTGATATTTATGATGAATGGGGCCGGACTGCGCACGAGTCTGTCTTTAATCCAAACGATGGTATTTACCGCTGCCCGAATTCCCAGCAGGGATATTCCGGTTTTTCGACCTGGATGCGTGGTCTAAGTTGGGCGATGCTGGGATTTGCAGAAGAACTCGAGTTTATAGATACAATTCCGGACGATGAATTTAAAAAAATAAAAAATAAGGAGCATGTAATCAGCAAGTTGATTCAAGCTGCCGAAGCGACCTGCGATTTCTATATAGATCATACTCCATTGGATGGTATTCCATATTGGGACAGTGGTGCACCGGGTTTGGTTCAGTTGAAGGATTGGCCCGCTCGGCTTGCAGATCCTTACAACGATTTCGAACCTGTGGACAGTTCGGCTGCGGCTATTGGTGCACAAGGACTACTCCGTTTTGGGCATTACCTCAATTCCAAAGGGCGAACTGAGGAAGGATCCCGTTTCTGGCAGGCAGGATTGACCGTGGTTTCACGATTGCTCGAAGCGCCTTACTTGTCCATGAATCCGGAACATCAGGGAATTTTACTTCATTCAGTTTATCACCGTCCAAATGGTTGGGACAATATCCCGGAAGGATATAAAATTCCTTGCAATGAATCAAGTATGTGGGGCGATTACCACATGCGCGAATCTGCTTTATACCTGTCGAAGATTGTTTCCAATGAGCCCTATTATACTTTTTTCAACGGAATAATTTAAGCGATGGCATCTGAAATAAATGATTTCTCGAAACTTTGCGTTCACACGCTGACAACCAAGCCATGGGGAATAGAGGATTGTGTGAAGAATTATTCCAAAGCTGGTATTCATGGGATTACAATATGGCGCAATGTCCTGGAGAATAAGAATCTGGCGGAGGTAAAGTCACTTCTGGATGATTACGGAATGACAATCGTTTCACTTTGCCGCGGTGGGTTTTTCCCTTCTGTTGATGTTGCAAAACGAGTGTTGGCAATCGAGGATAACCTGCAGGCGTTTGAACAAGCCGCTGCTGTGGGTGCGCCTTTAATTGTGCTCGTTTGTGGCGCAGATGGTGGTCAGTCGCTCGAAAAGTCAAGAGAACAGATAGCTGAAGGGATCGTGCGGTTATTGCCTGCTGCTCGGAGTGCGGGTATAAAACTTGCCATCGAACCGCTTCATCCGATGTATGCAGGCGACCGTTCTGCGATCAATACGATGAAACAGGCCAACGACATGGCGGAGATGATCAATTCTCCATGGGTTGGTGTGGCGGTTGATGTTTATCACCTTTGGTGGGATGATACCCTTTCTGCAGAAATTAAGCGATGTGCTTCGAAGGATCATTTATTTGCATTTCACGTTTGCGACTGGAATGTACCTACAACCGATTTTTTGAACGACCGTGGACTGATGGGAGATGGTTGCATCAATATCCCGGAAATAAGAGGTTGGATTGAAGATGCAGGATTTAAAGGTTTTAATGAGGTGGAAATCTTTTCGGGTAAATATTGGGCAACTGACCAGACGGCTTATCTTGAAAAAATAAAAAAAGCTTATATTACAAAGACTTAGCATATGAGTAAGGAAATAACTATCCACAAAATTGGAATAATAATGAATGGTGTGACAGGTCGAATGGGAGCTAATCAGCACCTGATGCGATCAATTGTCGAAATCATGAAGCAGGGTGGGGTACAGGTGAGCCCTTCAGAATTTATAATGCCAGATCCTGTGCTGGTTGGTCGCGATGAACTGAAGCTCCGGAAACTCTCGCAACTTTCCGGCGTATCAAAATGGACAACCAATCTGGCGGAAGTAATGCAGGATCCATCCTATCAGATTTATTTCGATGCACAAACCACAGGACGAAGGGCTGATGCAGTAAAAATGGCGGCAAAAGCCGGTAAGCACGTTTATCTTGAAAAGCCTGTTGCCGTTGATACTAAAACAGCCCTCGAACTTTTTGAGGTTTGCGAAAAGGCGGGCGTAAAACATGGGGTGGTGCAGGACAAACTTTGGCTGCCAGGATTGATGAAGCTCAAACGATTAATGGAAAACGATTTCTTTGGAAAGATATTATCTGTAAGGGGTGAATTCGGTTATTGGGTTTTTGAAGGATTTAACGTGCCGGCACAACGTCCAAGCTGGAACTACCGAAAGGAAGACGATGGCGGAATTATTGTGGATATGTTATGTCACTGGCGTTATGTACTTGATAATCTTTTTGGTGAAGTAAAAGGGGTATTTTGTCTGGGCGCGACCCATATTCCTGAACGGGTTGATGAGCAGGGCAATGTTTACAAATGTACGGCTGATGATGCTGCCTATGCAACTTTCGAGCTTGAGGGAGGAATTGTGGCGCATTTTAATTCCTCGTGGGTTACTCGTGTAAGACGGGATGACTTGCTTACACTTCATGTCGACGGAACTAAAGGTTCCGCTGTAGCCGGATTGCGCGAATGCTGGACACAACATTACGGAAATACACCAAAACCAGTCTGGAATCCTGACCTGGCGAGCCCGATCAATTTCTACGATGGTTGGTCGAAAGTGCCTGAACAAGAGGTTTTTGACAATGCCTTCAAGGCAGAATGGGAATTATTCCTTAAGCATGTTGTGAAAGATGAGCCGTTTCGCTGGAACTTGATGGAAGGTGCCAAAGGGGTGCAATTTGCCGAAAAGGGGCTCGAAAGTTGGGCGAAAAAGTGCTGGGTAGAAATCCCCAAATTGAAATTATGAGCATTCAATTGCCGTTGACTTCAGTCAACGGGCAAAAATAAGACAGATAATTCTTTAGCCAAATATTCGAAATTAAAAATATTCTAAATGTCGAAAATTGCACTTGTTACTGGAGGTACAAGAGGTATCGGCCTCGGTATTGCCATCGAATTGGCAAAAGCTGGTTTTGATTTGGCAATTAACGGAATACGGGATGAATCCCTGGTGAAATCCATTCTTGATGAGTTAACCAATTATGGAGTGGAGGTGGCTTATTTCCCTGGAGATGTTTCTGAGAAAGAGGATCGTCAACAGATGGTAGACGAGATCGTCAACAGATTCGGCAAAATCAATGTTCTGATTAACAATGCAGGAATCGCTCCACCTGAACGTAAAGATATTCTCGAAGCAACAGAAGCGAGTTTTGATCATGTGTTGAATGTCAATCTCCGTGGACCTTATTTTTTGACCCAACTGGTTGCCAAACGGATGATTGAAACCATGCAACAACTAATCAATGAGTTCTTCTGTATCATTAACATCTCATCCATTTCGGCAACTGTCGCTTCTGTAAATCGTGGTGAATATTGCATTTCGAAGGCTGGCATTGCGATGGCAACCAAATTGTGGGCGGCCAGGCTCGGTGAGTTCGGTATCCCTGTTTACGAAATCCAGCCAGGGGTGATTCACACCGACATGACAGCCGGAGTTCAGGAGAAGTACGACCTATTATTCAAAAATGGATTAGCTATACAGCAACGGTGGGGTGTGCCATCAGACATCGGCAAAGTTGCGGCTGCAATGGCTACAGGAAGTATGCCATATTCCACAGGACAAGTGGTCCTTGTGGATGGGGGAATGACCATACCTAGGCTGTGATTCAAGATTTTTTCATATTATCCGGTAATTTCAATACTCTGTAGTAGTTTAGTATTCAACTTATAATATTCAATAAACGATGGTCAGACTTAATGGTTTAATAGCTTTGAAGTTTTTGCTACTGCTTTCCTTGTTTTTGGTTTGTTCTGGTATTTATGCCCGGCACGGCAGAACCAAATTCAAAGTAATTGCTTTTTATACAGCTCAGAACGACCGTGCTCATGTTAGCTATGTTCATGAAGCAAATCGATGGTTCAATGAAACGGCTAAGCAATATAAGTTCTCGTATGATTCAACCAATACTTGGGACAACCTGAACCTGGAATTTCTGTCTAAATATGATATTGTCCTGTTTCTGGATACAAGGCCGGATAGGCCAGAACAAAGGGCTGCTTTTGAGCAATATATGAAGAGGGGTGGTGCGTGGATCGGATTTCATTTTGCCGCCTTTGCACTTACACCATCGGATTTTCCACAAAACTGGGACTGGTATCACAATGAATTGTTGGGGGCGGGTGAGTATAAAGGAAATACATGGCGACCGACTTCTGCCATTTTGCGGGTTGAAAATCGCAACCATCCTGCCACCAGGCATTTGCCCGCAACTTTTAAGGCTTCTCCGAATGAATGGTACAGCTGGAAAAATGATTTGCGAAAGAATCCCGATATTAAAGTGCTTGTTTCAATTGATCCGTCAAGTTTTCCATTGGGAACGGGACCCAAAGCGTGGGAGATATGGCACAATGGCGACTATCCTGTGGTGTGGACAAATATTAAATACCGGATGATTTACATTAATATGGGGCACAACGACATAGACTACGACGGAGGCACCAATAAGGAGCTTTCTTTCACCTTTTCAAATCCGATTCAAAATAAATTAGTGATCGATGCCCTACTTTGGCTAGGTGAAAATAATATAAAGCCTTGATTCACTGGTAGAAATAATGGCATTGACTTAAAACACAAATGGGAACGACTCTTTCAAGTTGTTCCCATTTCGTCGCTTCTGAATTGCTTCAACAGCGGCGTCAAGTTACGGTTATTGTGGTTGGCTGAATTTTAATCTTCGTCTTGCTTGCGCATTCTGTCGATTAGTTCTTCAACCCGTCGCTTTCAGGTTCGGCTTTTTATAGCTTCACCTTCGGGCTGTCCCTTCGGTTTTCCTTGCGGTCGACCTTCCCGGACGGAGCGTTTTTACAGAAAACAGGTTGGAACATCACTTTCGATCAGTACTACTGCTGCCTGGAACATTGAGACTTTTCAGCTGTTCTGTTCCCCGGAATATTTCACGAAACTTGCGTCTCCTTTTTTATCCGCTCGTTAACTCAACCTTCTAATGAACGACTGGCGTTTTTCCGGTTGACTGAACTAATAAGATTGCTCTTTTCGTCCAACCTCTGACTCTTCAGTTGCGCAAACCCGAGGGCTTGAATGATCCGGTTCTTTACTCAGCTAAGAGTCTTTTCCCGTTTCCACTACTTCAAAGTAACCTTTTATCGCTGACCTGATATTTCAAAGATAGGCCACTTCATATCCTCTTGCAAATATTTTCGACCTTTTGTATCAACTATGTATCAGCTAAGTATTAACCTGAGTTATTAACAATTGTCAATTACTTTAAATCAGTGATAAAGTTGATATTTAGGATCTTAATGAAAAATTATTGTTCCGTGGTTTTTCTCCGGACTTTTTCACGATATATGTCAGTTGATTATCTGTATATTAAACCTTTCTTTTGAAGTTAAACTGATCCGGGAAAAGAAAGTTGCAAAGCGTAAATTAATACTAAATTTAAGGGGAGGATTCTTTAGTTTAAATTTGAATTTTGCATGGTCGAATTGCCGATAAGGAAATCCGAAAAGATAAGGGAGATGATCAGAATTTAGTTGAAGTTCAGTTGAACCCGATTCAATTTATATCAAATACTTATATTCTCTTCCCCGGGCAATGAAGGATAAAATTTGGGTGAGACCTAAAACACAAATGGGAACGACCCTTTCGAGTAGTTCCCATTTCGTCGTTTTTGAATTGCTTCAACAGCGGCGTCAAGTTACGGTTATTGTGGTTGGCTGCATTTTCATCTTCGTCCTGCTTGCGCATTCTGTCGATTATTTTTCAACCCATCGCTTTTGGGTTTTGCCTTTTACAGCATCACCTTCCGGCTGTCCCTTCGGTTTTCCTTGCGGTCGACCTTCCTGAACGGAGCGTTTTTACAGAAAACAGGTTGGAACATCACTTGCGATCAGTACTTCTGCTGCCTGGAACATTTGAGACTTTTCAGCTTTCCTGTTCCCCGGAATATTTCACGAAACTTGCGTCTCCTTTTTTATCCGCTCTTTAACTCAACCTTCTAATGAACGACTGGCGTTTTTCCGGTTGACTGAACTAATCAGATTGCTCTTTTCGTCCAACCTCTGACTCTTCTGTTGTGCAAACCCGAAGGCTTGAATGATCTGGTTCTTTACTCAGCTAAGAGCATCTCCCCGTTTCCACTACTTCAAAGTAACCTTTTATCGCTGACCTGATATTTCAAAGATATGTGATCACCCACATCCCTGCAAATATTTTCAGCCATTTGTATCAACCTTAAATCAACTATGTATTAACATGTGTTACAAACATTTGTTAATAATATTATTGTGGTTAGTTGGTTAATATTTAGATATTTGCGATTTGTGCTGATTTTTCCGGTGAAGAATTATTTTATAACCTGTTGATTTCCGGCTAACAAAACCGGTGAAATGGGGTCAAACTGATTCCGAATTTATGTGCGGAAAAGCGTGAAATTGCCTGGATCATTATATGGGTAAGAAAAGGGTTAAAACAGATATTTTTAATGTGTTAGGGTAACACCGGAATATGTTTGGATTTTCAAATTGCCGAATGTCCAAAATGCAGTGGGGGCCTTAAAACACAAATGGGAACGACCCTTTCGAGTAGTTCCCATTTCGTCGTTTTCGAATTGCTTCAGCCGCGGCGTCAGGCTACGGTTATGGTGGTTGGCTGCATTTTCATCTTCGTCCTGCTTGCGCATTCTGTCGATTATTTTTCAACCCATCGCTTTTGGGTTTTGCCTTTTACAGCATCACCTTCCGGCTGTCCCTTCGGTTTTCC
>JANXZJ010000091.1 GCA_025355585.1 Mariniphaga sp.
GCCGTAGAGGGAAGTGTATAGGTTCCGGGGGCATTGATCTCCCCGATCACATTGATCTTGATCGAACGGACAGCACCGAGACTCACTTCCGCCCAGGTATTTGGAAATTCGCCTGCCATACCACTGTAAATGGCCATTAACCGGTTTTTAATCAGCGACTGCCCCTTTTCGAAAGAGAGACCGACAAGATAGACTGGTCCAACATCGGGAATTGTAATTGATCCGTTTTTATCGATCGTGAGCTGGTACTTTGTTTGCGAGGCGCCCCACACATTGATTGAGAGCTGATCGCTGATCCCCAGAACATAGTCCCTTGGAATGGGAATATTGACTGCTGGTTCGAACGAGAGGTTTTGTGAATTAAAAAGCTGGTATCCGAATATTTTCTTTGTTTTTTCAGAAACGATCACGCGTGCCTTGGGAGAGGTGTAGGCTTTCCGGGTGGTGTTTGCCGAAGGATAATCCGATTTTGAGGACAATGTATCAGAAGGGTTCATCTGGAGTTGCTGAATCCTCATTGTGAGCTGGTCGATCTGGGTCTGGGTGGCACCCTGAGCTTTTGCAAGCGCAATGGCCTGATCCTGTGTTAATCCGCGAGCTTGTATCTCCTGCATAATCTTTTGAATCTGTGCATCACTCAGGTTGTTGACATCTACCGAAGAGGGGTTGGTCGGAACTTGGGCAAATAGTGGAGTCGAAACAATTAGAATGAATTGGATCAACAAAATGGGAAGCTTATAAAATCTCATAATTTAAATTAATAATCAGAAGGAAAATTTGTAAAGATTAACTTAAATATTATAAGTAAGTTAACTACTCAAATGAATTTAATGATTGAATTTACCGCGGTCTGAATAAACAGGTTTTATTAAAATTCATAAGGCGTTATTTAATGGCAAACCGGTATAAACTGATGCTTATACCGGTTTGCTACAATGGTTTGAATTTCATCAACCTGATAGAATAACAACTCACGGATTAATTATTTTCCTTTTTTATGAATATTATCAGATTTATCTACCAAAGATTGAGTTTCTGAAAAAAAGTCTGAAGTTTCACACCTTGTGGAACCGTCCTTCTTTGTGAATCTTTAAGCGCATATTTTCTGTTTTTTAAAAGTTCATAAGTGAAACCGGGCATTAAAAGTTGTTGATGAGGATCATTTTTCTTAATCAAATGCCTGATATGGATAAAATAAGCTGGTGTCATAAACAGAATTCCGCCCACAATTATTATGAATCCCATCAGACTAATAATTCCGAAATGCTGTAATGCAAAAACAGGAATAATAAAGAGGGTATTAATTCCAATAATTGTGTAGGTTGCTCTCTTGTGCGAAAAGCCCAATGTGAGTAAACGATGGTGAAGGTGGTTTTTGTCAGCTGTAAATGGTGATTTAAATTGCAATAATCTGATTATAAACACCCTAATCGTGTCGGCTAACGGATAGATAAGAATTCCGAATGAAACAGCAGGGGAAGAGGCAATAGCAAAGGGTTGAGTCTGGTCAATATTAAATTCATTGAAACGGATTACAATAATAGACATTAAAGTTCCGAGAACAAGTGATCCGGTATCTCCCATGAAAATCTTGTAAGCTTTTCCGTAAAGATTATAATAGAAAAACCCTGCAATTGCTCCTACAAGAGAGATTGAGAGGATGGCGTAATCATCATGTCCGCTAATGAAAAACCATCCGCCGAATACAATTGCTGCCAACATACTCAGACCAGCCGCTAAACCATCAATGCCATCCATCAGATTGAATGCGTTAATAATGACGATTATAACAAAAAAGGTCAAAATTACACTGGGAACCATTCCTATTTCTCCAATTCCCAGAAAACCATGAAGATTAGTGAAACGGATTTTAGCCAGAAAAACGATTATTCCAGAGGCAATTAATTGAGCTATAAGCTTTTTCCATGCAGACAATGTTAAAATATCATCTTTTAATCCGACAAAGAACATGAGGATTACAGCGGATAAAATATAAATCATTTCTGGTAATTCATCACCACTTAATCCAATTGTGGATGCAAATACGAAACTGATGAAAATAGCAATTCCCCCTAAAGTGGGAATTGGATTTTTGGCAGCTGATCGCTCATTGGGATTATCCATGAGTTTCAATGAATGAGCTACTCGTATGACTATTGGCACCGCATAGAGAGAAATGCCGATAGCCAATAGAAAACTTGTTATTAGATATGGAAGATTTTGCATAAAGCTTGCATTGTTAGTTAAGTTGGGTTTTAGGAATGCATCTATATAATGCTTTTAAATCAGCTGGTTGTGGTTCGATAACAAACATTTTTTTATTTTTTTATTTGATAATAAATGGTTTGAAATGTTTTGCCTTAATACAGCTTCGCCCTCTCAGTCACATGATATGACCTCCGATGGCTATGTTAATGAATCGAATCTGTCTCAAACAAATAATTGTTTGCAGATCATCATTTGTTTACATTTTTACAAAAATACTTAATTTATCGAAATTGTCAATTGGTAAAAACACCAAAATTTTGATAAATCCTAATAATTTCACGCGCAATTAACAAACAGAATTTATTAATGTGCTCTTCACCCATTTAATTACCGGCCATTTTTTAAATTTAAACTTACACTCTAAAATAGTTATGCTTAGCTGAAAAACAGGTGCGAATGTCGTTATTTTAGTTAACACTACGGCATTCTTATTTGATAATTTTTTTTAAAATTTGGCAGATGTATGAAAATTTTAAACAGATGTATAGAATTTTACAATGAATGTAATATATTTTGAAATATGCTGTTAACTTAATTATTCAAGGCGAAGTCTTTTTTCATATTTACTATACTTTTGGGTGAAAAAAAATGAGAATGGAAGAAATTGGATCTCTCAAAAGTTTATTTTTTTCACGCATCCCTTGTGAATAGTTTTTGTTTTGTTTTTCAATTTGTTATATATTTTGTCCGATCACTGCCTGATTCTGTGGTACATATTGACTGAATACTAACAAATGAAAATTCAAATTTTTGATTAAAAAATATCTTACATTTTACTTCACAAATTTTGCGATATTGAAATTTTTTAACCATTTCAAAGAACTTACAAATTTTACTTCTCATTTTACCTTCTTCGCAGAAGCTTCTCCTTTGCTACGAATTGTAAGGTATCAGATTCTTTCCGGGAGCTTCAACAAGAACAGTATAACCAAGTGGTGGGATTCTAAGGGCAACTTTATTTTTACCCTTAAAATCAATTAGTTCGCCAATGACTCCGCAAAGTGGTCCCGATATAATTTCAACCATTTGACCCGGTTTTAAATGCTCCACTGTAATTTCAAGCTCAACCTCAACCTGTCCCAACATTCTTTTCAACAGGTCGATATCTGCATCACGGATAATTGCGGCCTTTCCTTCAAAGAAGACGTAACTAACAACATTGTAGGTTTTAAGCACGACTTCATATTCTTTTCGGCTAATGTAAACAAATACATAACCAGAAATCAATGGCATTTCGACCCATTTTTTTCGATCGCTCCATTGTCTTAATTTTTTTTGTAATGGCAGGTATGATTCGATGTTTTGTTCGGCCAGATCGGAATTTACTTTTTTTTCCGACCTAGATTTAACCCGAATAGCATACCAATTATAATTGATTGTATTATTTTCCATTTTTTTCTAATGAGATGCAAAGATAATGAATTTAGTTATACCGTTATTCAAATTTAGCTGGAAGAATCTCTTATTATTAATGTTGTAGGTAGTACGATCTGTTCAAATGGAATGATGGTGCCGGCGCTTTCAATCCGATGTATAATTCTTTTCGCAGCCTGAAATCCCATTTGATATCCGGGTTGTTTAACGGTTGAAAGTGAAGGTGTAACGACGGCGCTGAATGGTTCGTCACTAAATCCGGTCAGGGCTACATCATTTGGGACTTTCAGGTTATTCTTCTGACAATATTCAAGAGCGCTTAACGCTGTGGTATCATTTCCACAGAATACGCCGTCAGGTGGATTTGGGAGTGCCATCAATCGGGCAAACGCCTGCATCCCTTCATCTTTGGTTAGTCCCGTCACCTCCAGGTATGCTTCAGTAAATGGTATTTTGGCCTCGTTTAATGCTCTTAGATATCCGTTTTTTCTGTCTTTGTAAATATTCAGCAATTCCGGCCCTGCAATATGAGCAATTCGCTTGCAACCCCTCTCAATCAGTTGATACGTAATTTTATAGCCGGAATTAAAGTCGTCAACCACAATTCGGTCGCTCTCAATCGTTGGACAAAACCTGTCGAAAAAGAGGATTGGAATGTTTTTCTCAGAGAACAATCGGAAATGTTTATCCTCATTTGTCTGCATTGAAATTGAGATAATTATTCCATCTACACGGTTATTAAACAAGGTCTGCACGCAGTTAATTTCTTTTAGGAGGAGATCATTGGATTGAGAGATGATCACATTAAAGCCTTTTGTCCATGCGTAATCTTCGATACCGCTGATGGCCGAGGAAAAAAAATAGCGGTCAATACGGGGGACGACTACCCCAATTGTGTTGGTTTTTTTACTACGAAGATTGGCCGCAAGTACGTTTGGACGATAGCCCATCTCAATCGCCTTTTTCTGAACCAAATGCCGGGTTTTCTCGCTGATTCTGCTATTGTCGTTTAATGCTCGTGATACTGTTGATGCCGATATTTTCAGTTCGTGTGCGAGATTATGAATCGTAATTTCGGGATGCTTCTTCATTTCATGATTTTAAGGCGCGGTAAAGGGGATTTCGTATTTGATTCAAATTGCAAAAGTGGGAAAATATTAGGAACAAATATCAACGAAAGTTTCTTTGTGCAATCGATTGCAAAATTATTTCAATTGTATTATTTTTACGGCCTAAAATTGAATGATATTGTTCTGAATGAATATTTTTGAGTTGGTGAATATAATTACAAATATAATTAAATACTATGAGCACTATTTTAGATGAGCGTTTTGCTACGCATCCTCATGATGCAAAGGGTTATGATACAGATCGTTTGCGTAAAGAATTCTTGATAGAGAATGTGATGGTTGAAGATCAGATACATCTCTCATATTCTCAGTATGACCGATATATTGTAGGTGGTGCCGTACCGGTTAACGGGAGTCTGACACTCGAACCAATTGACCCTTTAAAGGCTGAATATTTTTGTGAGAGGAGGGAATTGGGAATCATTAATGTAGGCGGAAGTGGTACGATTACGATCGACGGAACAACTTTTGATTTGGGGTTTAAAGAAGCGTTGTACATTGGACGCGGAAGTAAATCGGTTGTATTTTCTTCTGTTGTTGCTTCTGTTCCTGCCCGTTTTTATATCAATTCTGCTCCGGCACATAAAGAATACCCAACTAAAAAAGTGACATTGAAAGATGCCGAAGTTGTAGAAATGGGAACGATGGAACAATCGAATGCCAGAAAAATTAATAAGTTATTGGTAAATTCCGTGGTTCAGACCTGCCAGTTACAGATGGGGATGACGGAACTTAAACCTGGAAGTGTCTGGAACACAATGCCGGCACATACGCATAGCCGCCGGATGGAAGCTTATTTTTATTTTGAAGTTCCTAAAGGACAGGCAATCTGTCATTTTATGGGCGATCCGAAAGAAACACGCCATATCTGGATGCAAAACGAGCAGGCGGTATTTTCTCCCACCTGGTCGATTCATTCGGCTGCCGGAACAAGCAACTATACATTTATCTGGGGAATGGCCGGGGAGAACCTCAACTATGGTGATATGGATATCGTTGAGACGAATCAACTCCGATAAAATGACTGATTCATTTGAATAAGATAAAACTAATAATTAAATACATATATATATGAAAATGTTTGATTTGACCGGGAAAGTTGCCCTAGTAACCGGAGGAACTCACGGTATTGGAATGGCAATAGCCAAGGCGCTTGCTTCTGCTGGCGCTAAAATTTGCGTTAACGATATTTTTGAAGAACGTCTTGTTGCCTGTAAAAAAGTTTATGCGGAGGCTGGAATCGATGTTTTTACGGTTGTTTTTGACGTCACCAACGAACAAGATGTTGATAAGGGAATCGGAATCATCGAATCTGAAGTTGGCCCGATCGATATTCTGGTGAATAATGCAGGAATTATAAAAAGGATACCGATCCTTGATATGCCTGTGGCAGACTTCCGTCAGGTTATTGACATTGACCTTGTTGCGCCATTTATTGTCTCAAAGAGGGTTGTTCCATCAATGATCACCCGCGGAGGAGGAAAAATAATCAATATGTGCTCGATGATGAGCATTTATGGCCGGAATTCTGTATCGGCTTATGCTTCGGCAAAAGGTGGACTTAAACTGTTGACTGCGAATATGTGCTGTGAATGGGCAAAGCATAATATTCAGGCAAACGGTATCGGACCGGGCTATATTGCAACCACACAGACCGAGGCGATCCGGGTCAATGGTCATCCTTTCAATAATCTTGTGATGACCCGTACACCCGCAGGACGTTGGGGTGACCCCGAAGATCTTGCCGGCGCAGCAGTATTCCTTGCATCTGCCGCAAGTAATTATGTGAATGGTCATTTGCTGTTTGTTGATGGTGGCATCCTTGCAAATTTTGGCTATGTTGCAGGTGAAAACGATCTGGAATCTTAGTTCGATCAGATCTTTAATATATTTTTGGGTTCTCAGTTAGCGGTATCAGAGGACCCAATTTTTTTTATTGTTACTTTTACCAACATTACCAGATATACCAAAATTAAATGTTATGAAGAAATTTGTTTCAGGATTAGCTTTTTTGCTGTTAATATCTACTTTTTCAACAGAAGGCAACAGCCAATCTTTGGCGAAACCACTAATGCTTTGGTACAGCCAACCTGCTTCAGTTTGGGAAGAGGCACTTCCGATTGGGAACGGGCGGCTCGGAGCGATGGTTTTTGGAGGAATTACGGAAGAGCATATTCAGTTCAATGAAGAAACCCTCTGGACTGGCGCTCCGCACGACTATTCTCATGAAGGTGCTTCGCAATATCTTGGCCAGATCCGTGAACTGATCTGGCAGGGAAAACAAAAAGAGGCCGAAACGCTTGCTATGGATAAGTTTATGAGTGTTCCGCTCGGTCAATGCAAGTACCAGCCATTCGGTGACTTATGGATTAAAATTCATAACCAGGGTGAAGTAACCGATTACCGGCGCGAACTCGATCTTTCAACGGCACTTTGCCGAACAACTTATAAATCGGGTGGAACAAATTATACACGTGAATACCTTGCAAGCGTTCCTGATCAGACCATAGCTGTCATCTTAAAAGCCGACAAAAAACAGTCGCTATCTTTTGATCTTTCGCTAACCGCTTTGCATGAAAGATTTAACGCGGTCGCAAAAGATGATGGAACAATCGAATTAAATGTGAAAGTAAAAGACGGGGTTCTGACTGGTACGGCGAGGTTAAAAATGGTCATTACAGGTGGAAAATTTTCCGTTAAAGATAATCAATTGCTTGTTGAAAAGGCTGATGAAGCGGTAATATACCTTGTTGCAGCTACCAACTTTGTTAATCCGAAAGACGTTTCAGGAAATCCGGTGCAGAAGTGCGACAAATACCTGTCCGCAATTGGAATTAAGAAATTCGACGTGGTGAAACAAAACCATATCAAAGATTATCTGTTCTATTTTAAACGGTTCGAAATTGATTTGGGAAATTCAGCATCCGAAAACCTTACGACCGATCTTCGGATCAAGGAAGTTACGACGAAGATGGATAATTCGCTGGCTGCCCTTTACGTCCAATATGGCCGCTACCTGATGCTTTCGAGCAGTCGCCCGGGTACTTATCCAGCCAATCTTCAGGGAATCTGGAATGACAAACTGAACCCGCCGTGGGATAGTAAATATACTGTAAACATCAATACAGAGATGAACTATTGGGCTGTTGAGCCACTGAATATCAGCGAATGCCACGATGCATTGTTCCGGATGATCGAAGAGGTCGTTCCTTCCGGCCAGAAAGTGGCCAGGGTTCATTACAATGCCAAAGGATGGGTTTTGCATCACAACACCGATTTATGGAGAGGTGCTGCACCTATCAACCATTCAAATCATGGTATGTGGGTTTCAGGTAGCGGATGGTTATCTCAGCATTTTTGGGAACACTTTCTCTTTAATCGCGATACCACCTTTCTGGCTCAGCGTGCCTGGCCGGTATTGAAAGGAGCCGCTCAGTTTTACATGGATTATCTGGTACCTGATCCTAAGACAGGTTACCTGGTTTCATGTCCGTCCAATTCTCCCGAGAACGGGGGACTCGTATCCGGACCTACAATGGATCATGAGATTATCAAAAGTCTTTTCAAAATTTGCATCGAAGCATCCTCTATAATAGTTAAGGATAAGGCTTTCGCCGATTCGCTTAAAATTATTTTGCCCAAAATTGCACCTTATCAGATTGGAAAATTTGGTCAACTTCAGGAATGGGTTGCAGATCTTGATGACCCGACGAATACACACCGGCATGTCTCACATTTATGGGGAGTTCATCCGGGGAAAGAAATCAACTGGCAGGATACGCCCGAGCTGATGGAAGCGGCCAAAAAATCCTTAATCGCCCGTGGTGACGAGGGTACAGGCTGGAGCCTAGCCTGGAAAATCAATTTTTGGGCCCGGTTTCGGGATGGCAACCATGCCTGGAATATGGTGCAAATGCTGCTCAGGCCTACTGGTCAAACAGGTACGAAAATGACAGGTGGTGGATCATATCCAAACCTTTTCGACGCACATCCGCCATTTCAGATCGATGGTAATTTTGGAGGAGCCTCGGGTATTGTAGAAATGCTGATGCAAAGTCATCTCAATGCAATTGATATTCTGCCCGCACTTCCGGATGCAATTCCAAATGGACATATTCGTGGAGTAAGAGCCCGTGGAGGATTTGACCTTGATTTTGAATGGAAAGATGGACAACTGGTTCGTTTAAAAGTGCTTTCAACTGCAGGATATCCGTTGACAATACGTTATGGGAATAAAAAATTCAACGTGACAACTAAAAAAGGGGAAGTGCTTCAATTTAATCACGATTTAAAAAAAATCTAGATTGCTTCGGTCATCATCAAAATATTTGATTTTGAGGCTTTAAATAAAGCCGTTGGCGGCAACGGAATATTTTAAAATAGATTATCTTAGCACCCGGTTTTTAAACTAAAAAATGTATTAAACCTTAAACAGAAATGAAAAGAATAGTAGCACTTTTAATTTTGATCGTCGTTTCGATTGGTACCTATGCGGCTAAAAGTGATTGGGAAAAACTCTTTAACGGAAAAGATTTATCCGGTTGGGAACGTCTTAACGGAACGGCTGACTATACCATCGTGAATGGCGAAATTGTAGGAACCAGTAAAACAAATTCGCCCAACACTTTCCTGGCAACAACAAGAACTTTCGGGGATTTTATTCTCGAATATGAAATGAAAATGGACACAGGTCTCAATTCTGGTGTTCAAATCAGGTCGTTAAGTAAACCTGATTTTAACAACGGTCGCGTTCATGGTTACCAGGTTGAATGCGATGACGCTCCACGAGGCTGGTCGGCTGGCATTTATGATGAAGCCCGCAGAGGTTGGCTTTATCCGATGGAATATAACCAGGCGGCGAAAAGGAGTTACAAGCGTGCACAATGGAATAAATACCGCGTTGAAGCAATCGGGAATTCTATCCGAACCTGGTTGAATGGCATTCCCTGTGCAAACCTTGTCGATGATATGACACCTGCTGGATTTATTGCACTTCAGGTTCATGCAATCGGAAAAGAAGAAGCCAATGCCGGTAAAACGATTTCATGGAGAGATATCAGGATTATGACAAAAAATCTCGAAGCCAATCGTAAGAAAATGGACAAAAGCGTTGCCGAGGTTAGCTATCTTAATAATACCCTCACTGAGAATGAGAAAGCAAATGGCTGGAAATTGCTTTGGGACGGAAAAACCACCAATGGCTGGCGTGGTGCAGGTCTGGCCACTTTTCCCGATAAAGGATGGACCATCGAAGACGGAATGCTTATTCCAAATAAAGGAGAGAACAAAGGTGGCGGAGATATTGTAACAGTGAAGAAATATAAGAACTTCGTGCTTGAAGCCGATTTCAAAATTACGGAAGGGGCAAACAGTGGCATTAAATATTTTATCCAATCAGAACCGAACAAACCAAATACCGTAGGATTTGAATTTCAGATTCTTGATGATGCCAAACATCCGGATGCCAAACTGGGGACTGATGGAAATCGTACACTAGCATCGCTTTATGATCTGGTAAAAGCCAATTCCCAGGCTTTTGATAAGAGTCAGCCAGTTAAGCGGGTTAATGGAGTTGGACAGTGGAACCGGGCAAGGATTGAGGTTAACGGTAAAAAGGCGACACATTATCTTAATGGTGTTAAGGTTCTTGAAGTTACAAGAGGATCACAGGAGTTTAAAGAGCACATTGCCCAAAGTAAATTTAAAAAAGAACCGGGGTTTGGGGATTTCGACAATGGGTATATCCTTTTGCAGGATCATGGAAATGAAGTTGCATTCCGCAATTTAAAAATCAAAGAACTTTAGGAATTCTATTGATATTGTAGAAAAGCTCCTCGGATTAATCGGGGAGCTTTTTTTTGAACCTGGTAATCCCATAATTTCAACTTATTTCAATATATTTCGGGGGTATTTCAATCTCGTCTAATAATGGCAACCTATTATAAAACAATGGATAGTCCGATCGGTGTATTAATGCTTGGTTCGGACGAATCACAACTTAAATCTATTTCTTTTGATGCCGAGGAAAGAGGTGATGAGTCATATATCCCTGGTATATTGATTACTGCTGAAAAGCAGCTTGAAGAATACTTTTCCGGAAGCCGCAAGGTTTTCGATTTGCCAATTGATCCTGAAGGTACTGAATTTCAAAAAAACGTTTGGGCGAAGGTTGTTGGTGTAAGTTTTGGTACAACTAAAAGCTATATTGATATTGCCCGCGAAGTAAATTCTGAGAATTCAAGCAGAGCAGTCGGAATGGCAAATGGAAAAAATCCCTTACCAATTGTCATTCCCTGTCACCGTATCATCGGACATAACGGAAAACTGACCGGTTATGCGGGTGGTCTGGAACGTAAAAAATGGTTATTGCTTCATGAGCAACAATACGCATTGAATAACAGACTGTTCTGAATTTTATTCCCCGCGCCTGGAACGTGTTTCGAATTGCGGCGCATATGTCGGTTTCGTTTTTGTAAACGTTTGTAGATGCGCCTTTGGTTTTTGATATCCATTTTATCTACAAAGATGACGCACCTCTGGTGCTTTTGCCTATTTTGCCATTCTATTTCTCTATCTCACTGATATAATGACTCCACAGTGACTCGTACTTACTCTCCTCGTCTCACTCTTTCTCTCCCTCTCGTCGTCTCCCACTCTTTACTTTAGATTCCCAATGGATTGCGCTCGTCAAATCCGAAATTCTTACTGCTTGCCATGTCGGTAATCCGAACTTCTGAACTGCTTCTGGTAATCGTTTCAGACATCAATCTTTGTCCGGCAGGATGAATCAACCCCGGATCGTCGGCTCCCGGGTTTTTAATGGTTGGTGCAATGGGGAAAGCATTCATTAAATCATCAGGGTAAGGAACGAGTAAACGAGTTATTTCTGACAAAGGGAGACTGCTTGAAAGCCAGTTTTTTTCATCACTTCGATGAAGGATAACAGGACATCTGCGGTTCTGAATCTTTTGCATCAGTTCATTCGCAACAGTAGTGATGATAGCAAATGAATAAATCAATTCACCCGATTCGGGATTCTTCCAGCTATCCCATATTCCGGCGAAAGCAAATGGACGGACTTTGTCGCGTAAGTAAACTACATAGGGTTTGTTTAATTTCTCTTTTTCAGGCCCTTCAATAAATGCATCAGCAGGAATCAGACATCGCTGACTTCTGATTGGCTTGCGGAATGCAGGTTTAGTTATGATTCCCTTCGCTCCGGTGTAATTTGGATTGTTATCTGAATTGTGGTCGCCTTCAGAACGGGCATTAATAAAGAGGCTTGGTTTCGTCATCCACGAAGGTGTCATTCCAAATCGAAACAATTGAATTTCATGTGGATGGTCATTCGTGATTACGGGAGCATATTTCCCCGGAGAGATGTTATAAGAGGGCACCAACTTGATCGTGTCTGGGATGCTTACCCCAAAACGTTTTTCAAGCACATCTGCTTTCTGGATTAGGATATATCTGTCACTCATATTAGTTTGAGATGTTTTTATAAAAATACGAAATTTGGTTTTTAATTTGAAATGATTGGTGAAATAATTGTTAATTAGCTATATTTGAACAACCTTAGAATTAAACTTATGACGAATAAACAATGGGAGGATCTTCTGTCTGTCATTGATGGCAAAAGTAGTACAGGAAAAGATATTGGTTTTATCATCGACAGTCCCTGGTTGCCTGGTTGGTCAGGAGTTACGACGCTTGACTATTACACTTCTGACGAAATATGGCTGAAATCGAATTTTAAAGCGATTGAAACTTTTCCCGAAATCACTTTTTTACCGGGCTTCTGGTCCGAATATGGAATGTGCACGGAGCCTTCTGCTTTTGGGGCACGTTCGATCTGGTACAACGAAAACCTTCCTCATGCCGAGAAGGTGATTCATGCCACTGAGGATATCTCATTGTTACCACAACCCAACGTTAAAACAGATGGTTTATTGCCGTTTATGATTAACCGGCTCAAAAATCTGGAACATAGGATTGCGGAATCAGGACATTCCATCAAATTTGCAGTTACACGTGGCCCTTTGAATATCGCCACCTTTTTAATGGGAACTACAGAGTTTATGATGTTGCTGGCCATGGATCCGGAGAAGGCACATGAACTGCTTGAAAAAATCACCCGGTTTATTTGCGATTGGGTTCAATATCAAAAGAAATGTTTCCCGTCAATCGAAGGGATTCTACTACTGGACGATATCGTTGGTTTTGTTGGTGAAGACGATTGTCGTGAATTTGTAGTTCCATATCTGAAACGATCTTTTGAAGCTATTCCAACCAAGGTCCGGTTTTTTCACAACGATGCCTTTGGTTTGGTCTGCGCCCCTTTTCTGAATGAAATGGGCGTTAACCTTTTCAATTTTGCATTCGATCACCCGATTAATCAGATCAGGGAATTAGCCGGCCCAAATGTGGCGTTGATCGGAAATCTTGCCCCGCGCGATATCCTTGCAGCTGGCACACCTGCCGAAGTATACGCTTCTACGCAAGCCATGATGCGCGATGTGTCAGACCCCCGGGGGATTATTTGGTCGTGTGGTGGCGGGGTACCACAGAATGTCCCAACCGAAAATATGATAGCCTTCGTTTTGGCGGTGAAAGAATTTTCCTGATCCGCAGGGTTAAATTCAAATCTCAATTGGTATACTAAAATTAACAATCAAAATAATTGATCAAATGGAACGAAGAGATTTTTTGAAGAACTCATCAGCTGTAATGGCAGGGACAATCATTCTGCCAACAATTGTCCCGTCGACAGTTTTTGGGAAAACCGCACCAAGCAATAAAATAAACATTGGTCAGATTGGCTTCGGCCGAATTGCTAAAGGTCATGATCTTGCCGAAACATTGAAATATGACGAGGCGCGAATCATTGCAGTTGCAGATCTCGATTCGAACCGGGCGGCCAAAGGAAAGGAATTTATTGAAGACTATTACACCAAAAAGACCGGAAGCAAAGAAGCGGTTAATGTGAAAACCTATGGTGATTACCGCGAAATGTTACTCAATAAAGATATCGATGCGGTGATGATCTCAACACCAGATCACTGGCATTCGCAACCTGCCATTGAAGCAGCCCTTGCAGGGAAAGATGTTTATCTTCAAAAGCCTACTTCATTGACGATTGCCGAAGGGCGATTGCTGGTTGATGTTGTTAAGCGCAAGGGAACCATCCTGCAGGTTGGAACGCAACAACGTGCAATGCCACAATTCCGAATTGCAGCAGAACTAGTCAGGAATGGCAGAATAGGGAAACTGCATACTGTAAAAATTGGTCTTCCTGGTGATCCTGCAGGTCCTGAAGCTCCTGAAATGCCGGTTCCAAAAAATTTGAATTACGATATGTGGCTCGGATCAACGCCGGAGGTTTACTACACCGAAATGCGCGTTCATCCGCAAAATAGTTTGACTGACCGTCCGGGGTGGTTACGCTGCGAACAGTTTGGCGCCGGTATGATTACAGGCTGGGGACAACATCATTTTGATTCTGCCGCCTGGGGAATGGATACCGAATATACAGGTCCTATATCAATCAATTCAATGGCCCAGTTTCCCAAATCCGGACTTTGGAATGTTCATGGTGAATTTATCGCGGTTGCGGAATATAAAAATGGCATCACAATGATTACGAGCGGTGGTTATCCGAACGGAATCAGGTATGAAGGCTCTGAAGGGTGGATTTTTGTTACACGCGGTGATTATACTGCATCTGCCAGCGATCCGGTTTCGATCAGCAAAAGCAGCAAAGCACTTGATGCGAGCGATCCAAAAATCCTGACCTCTATCATCAAAGAAAATGAAATCCATCTATATAAGATCGATAATCAGCATGGTAACTGGCTCGACTGCATCAAAACCAGGAAAGCCCCGATCTCACCTGTTGAAATTGGTCATCGCGCCTGCTCCATTTGCCTGATCACTCATATTTCGATGAAACTGGGTCGCAAACTGGATTGGAATCCTGAGACAGAAATGTTTGTCAAGGATGATGAGGCCAACAAAATGCTTTCAAGGTCGCAACGATTTCCATACGGAACAAGCTATATTAAAATGTAAATTACCATATAGTCACATAGAAAACATAGTTTTAAAATTCTATGTGATCTATGTGACTATGTGGTAAAAAGCAGTTTTCGAAGATTTAAAATATTGAATATGATAAAATTAAAAATCTCAATTGTCCTTCTTTTACTGATAGTTGGGTTTTCTAAAATCCGGGCAGCAAAGATTAATGCGGTTAAAGTTGGTTCAAAAATAAATGTTACCATCGACGGGAAATATTTCACGAGTTATATCTTTTCCTCTGATGAAAAATATCCCTTTTTCTATCCTGTAAATGGTCCACTTTCAGGTGGTTCGGTTACATCGATGCGCAATGGTGAATATCCACACCACAGTTCATTATTCTTTGGATGTGATCTTGTGAACGGCGGAAATTACTGGCAGGAAGGTCTTGAGAGAGGCCGGATTATCTCGGTAAATGCTGAAATCCTTCAGGAAGGAGGCGATACCGTCGTAATTTTAGACGAATGTATCTGGAGCCGTCCGGGAGCAATTTCTCCGGTGAAAGACAGTCGGAAATTCACGATTACAGCACCTTCGGCAAATGTCCGGCAGATGGATGTCGAAATTACAATGGAGATGCTCATTGATGTTCACATTCGTAAAACAAACCACTCGCTGTTTAGTGCTCGTATGGCTGCAGATCTCTCGGTAAAAAACGGGGGAACGATGGTCAATGCAGAAGGAGCCAAAGGAGAGAAGGATACATTTGGCAAGCCGACGCCATGGATTGATTTTTATGGGAAAAGAGGGGAGTTTATTGAAGGATTGGCAATTATGCAACATCCTTCAAATCCGTGGTATCCATCACCCTGGTTTACCCGCGACTATGGATTTATTTCACCCACACCAATGTACTGGCCCGAAAACGGTGAGGAGACTTTCTTAAAGAAAGGCGAAACACTGAAGCTTCGCTATCGTGTTTTTATACATGGCGGCAGTTCAGAAGAAGCGAAAATCGGGGAGCTGTTTGAAATTTATAAAAAGCAAAACTAAGAACAGAACAGGTTAAAATTTAGTCGTAATTTAGCGGGATCTCCTTTTTTCCTGTTTCGGAATTTAGGGTATTCCGCTAAATCATTTGACCTGCGGTGGAGATTGTTGATTATTCAGAAATAAATATTTACAAACGAAAGATCAGAGATGAAAAGATCATTATTACCTATTATGGCACTTGCAGTTACAGTTGCTTTTAGTTCGTGCGGCGGCAGTGGAAAAACCGCTAAAAAGGAAGATTTAAAACCGGCTTCGTTTACAGGAGCTAAAGGAGAGGTGAAAATTATGACGCTCGATCCGGGTCATTTCCATGCAGCACTTGTTCAAAAGGATATGTACGAACAGGTAAGTTCAGATGTTTATGTGTATGCGCCCGATGGAAACGATTTGAAAGAACACCTGAAGCGAATTATCGGTTATAACTCAAGGAAAGAGAATGCAACAGCATGGAACGAAAAAGTTTATACCGGAAGTGATTATCTCGAAAAAATGCTATCGGAAAAACCAGGTAATGTGGTTGTTATATCGGGCAACAATCGAATTAAGACGGAGTATATCAAAAAGTCTGTCGAAGCTGGTCTGAACGTTTTAGCCGATAAACCGATGGTGATCACCGCCGATGAATTTCCTAAACTTGAAGATGCGTTCAATATTGCCCGTGAAAAGGGTGTGTTGCTTTATGATATTATGACTGAGCGTTTTTCTGTTACGACCGTTCTTCAGCGTGAGCTTTCGATGCTTCCTGATGTCTTTGGAAAACTCGATTCGGGAACTGTTGAAAAGCCGGCCGTTGAAAAAATAAGTGTCCATTATTTTTATAAAAACGTATCAGGAAGCGCACTTGTTCGCCCAGCCTGGTTTTTTGACGTCGACCAACAGGGTGAAGGGATTGTAGATGTGACGACTCACCTTGTCGATCTGGTGCAATGGATTTGCTTTCCCGATCAGGTCGTGCAAAAAGTTGATATTGATATGATTGCCGCAAAGCGTTGGCCAACTGTGTTATCTAAGGAGGAATTTAAAGAAGTTACGAAACTGGATCAGTATCCAGGCTATCTTGCTAAAGATGTCAAAGATGACAAATTGAATGTTTTTGCAAATGGCGAATTCGTTTACAAAATCAAAGGCTCAGTTGCAAAGGTTTCTGCAATTTGGAATTATAAAGCTCCCGAAGGTGCAGGTGATACACACTATTCGATCATGCGCGGCTCAAAGTCGATTCTCGAAATTCGTCAGGGTGTTGAGGAGAAATATGATCCTACTTTGTACATCATTGCAAAGGAAGGAAGCGATTTAAATACATTTGCTACGAACCTGGATAAGGTGGTAAAAGCACTGCCACAAACCGGTCTTACAATTGAAAATGTGAATAAAACCACCTGGAAGGTTGTTATCCCGGCTGTGCTTAAAGTCGGTCATGAGTCTCATTTTGCCCAGGTTACTGCCAAATATCTTGAATACCTGAAAGATGGGAAACTTCCGGAATGGGAAGTCCCGAATATGATAACAAAGTATTATACAACAACTTTAGCACTGAAATTGGCGAAAGCGGCTAAATAGTTAATTCTGGAATATTTCAAACAAAAGCGCCCGAATCACCGATCCGGGCGCTTTTGTTTGAAAAAAGTAATTTATTTGCAAAAAAATATATATTTGTAAACATCTCATTATAAGTAGATATTAAATATTTATTGCGATACTGTTTAAAAAATAGCAAAAAATAATAAACAAAAATTGTTGTTCTTCGTTCTAATCTAAAAAACGTTCAGGAATGTATAACAATTAAATTTTTTAGCCATGAAAAATTCTTTTAAATTATTTGCATTTTTTTCGATAATGGTAGTTTCAGTCGCTTTACTGAGTTGTAAGAAGGACAATAATTCCAATATGATCACAACTCATACCATTACAGATGTTGCTTCATCGAATCCTAATTTTTCCACGCTTGTTCTGGCATTGAAAAGAGCCGGTTTGGATGTTACCCTGGCAAACCCTGCTTCCAACTTTACTGTTTTTGCACCTACAAATGCTGCATTTACAGCGCTTCTTACCGAACTTGGTGTTGCATCGTTAAATGATATCCCTGTTGAAACGCTGACCAAGGTACTGCTTTATCATGTTAAATCCGGAAAATCAACCGCTTCGCAGGTAACTTCCGGTTACTATTCAACTTTGGCAAATGGACCTGTAGCAGATTCGCATCTTTCATTCTATGTTGACATGACCACTACGATGATTAATGGACGGGCCAAAATAACACAAACTGATGTAATGGCCGATAACGGTGTTATTCATGCTATTGATAAAGTTCTGCTCCCGATGAGCATTTCAGACCATGCAGTTGCTAATCCTCTATTTACTTCGCTGGTTGCTGCGCTTACGAAAGCGAATCTCGTCACAGCCCTGGCAGATCCGACCAAAACTTATACTGTTTTTGCACCCACGAATGACGCTTTTTCTGCCCTGCTTATGTCTTTGGGCGTCACACTTAACGATATGTCGGCTTCAACATTGTCACCGATTCTGCTTTACCATGTCGTGAATGGATTTGTTCCAGCCGCTTCTGTTACTGCCGGCTATGTCCCGACACTTAGTACCGCGTTTGGGAAAAATGTTTCACTTCAAATTAGTGTGGCCGGAGGCGTCAAGTTGAATAATACAGTGAATGTGATTGCAACAGATGTTGTCGCTACAAATGGAATCATCCATGTTATCGACAAAGTTTTGCTTCCACCTACAGTTGTAGAAATTGCGCAGCAAAATAGTTCGTTTAGTACATTGGTTCTTGCAGTTATTAAAGCAGATCTTGCCGGTACCTTATCCGGCACGGGCCCATTCACTGTTTTCGCACCTACCAATGACGCTTTTAGCGCCCTCTTTACTACTTTAGGTGTTACTGGCATAGATGCTCTGTCAAAAGCTGCGCTTACCCCAATTCTTTTGGCGCACGTTGTCAGCGGGAATGTTCAGTCGGGAAATCTTGCTTCAGGTAGTGTCCCTACTTTGAATCCGGCTAAGTCGCTTAATGTTGTAGTAAGCAGCAGCGGGGTTACCATTGACGGTACAATAAATGTTATAAAAGCTGACGTCCAGGGCAAAAATGGCGTGATTCATGTAATTAATAAAGTCATTGTTCCTTAATATATAGTCCGATTAATCTTTGATTTATTCCCCGGAGAAGTTTATTCATAAAAATCCTTTGTATGGTTTAAATATCAGGATGTTAATGATTTATGAATGAATATTTCTTCGGGGAATGCTTTTATATATATTACCGGTTTTCATTAAATCAACTACCTAAACTGAAAGTTTTTAATTTGATTTGTGACTATATTCGTTTAATGACTAATTTAGTGATGATTAAATGTACAATCAGTTTGGTCCGCAAAGACTTAAATGATTTATTGTAATCAGTCGCATACCGAAAAATATATTTTAATAAAGTATTCGAATATGTCAATCTATTCAATTAAGGATTTGGAGAAATTATCGGGCATTAAAGCACATACAATACGTATATGGGAACAGCGATATCATTTGATTGAACCTCAGCGGACAATTACCAATTTTCGATATTATTCTGATGATGATGTTGTCAGGCTAATGAATATCTCTGTGTTGAATCATAATGGGTATAAAATATCAAAGATATCGCAACTTAATGACTGTGAGATCAGGGAGATAATGTTGCAGTTGAACAGTGAGGTTCCTTCACTGGGTACTCAAACTGAAAGTTTAGTGATGGCGATGATTGAAGTTGATGAGCGCCATTTTAACCAGGTGTTTGAGAAATCAGTTGCGAACCTGGGATTTGAAACTACAATTGAACAGGTATTGTTCCCTTTTCTGGAACGAATTGGTGTTTTATGGTTGGCAGGTACAATAAATCCTGCCCAAGAACACTTTATCACGAATCTGATCCGGCAAAAACTGATTGCAGCTATTGATCATGAAGGGGTTAAAACGGAGGGTACTCATCCAAGAATCTTATTTTATCTTCCTGAAGGTGAGTTTCACGAAATTGGATTGCTGTATTACAATTACCTCGCTCGAAAAGCCGATTTTGAGGTGCTGTACCTTGGAACTTCTGTTCCATTCCGTGATATCATTCATATTGATGAAATACGACCTGTTCAGCTGATTTTCACTTCGTTTGTAACCTCTCCGGGAACTGGTTTACTGGCAGAAAAAATCAAAAAACTAAAAAAAGCGTTTCCTGATAAAGCTGTTTTAGTGAGCGGATGGCAGATTAAACAGGAACAGCCACGACTTCCTGAAAATTTTCTTAAAATTGCATCATCGACAGAATTTAAGAAAGCATTGGCGTCCTATCTGAAGAAAGGGAAGGTTAAATAAAGCTGCTTGCGGCTTGCAACGGGCATCTTGTAATCCACGCCAGTTGCATACTTCATTAAATCAATTATTTCAGGTAGTTGCTGATAAAATCCTCCCTGTGTTTATTAACCGTGTTCTCCCAGGTCTCTTTCAGATAATTTGCCGGAGCATGATGCTGACGATACGGAACAGTAAAAATTATTTTTTTACCGCTTGACTGATTGATTGCCGCATAAACCGATGTTGAAGGGCATGTAACGTCGATTAAACCAATTTCTGTGAGTATTGATGCTTTCGAACCTTTCAGCATATGGGCAGCATCAAAATAGGGGAGTGCCGCCTTCATTTTATTTGTATCACCTTTAGATTCGAAAGGTTGCGGCCAGCCACCTTTCCTTCCGACAAGCGTTCCGCCCCAATCGCACATGGCGGGGACCGTTGCAATAACCGCGCTTACCCGTTTGTCGATACCAGCTGCGACCAATGCCTGACCGCCACCCTGACTTTCTCCAATTACTAAAATGCGTTTCCCATCCCACTCAGGCTGGTTTGCGAGAAAATCGAGTGTTCTAATTAGCCGGAGGTACATTCCTCTGAAATAATTGTCATTCTTACTTTCGAGTCCTTGCAAGTAATAGTTTTTTAATTCTCCATTTTCGAGGTTTGCATAATATTCTTCGGGCTGACCATTCAGCATACCGTGTGCATTTAAATCAAAACAAAGCGCACCATTACCCATTTTAGCGTATCGCAACGCATTCCCGGGTTCCGAACGACACCACGAGCCTTTTACACCTGCGGCATGAACCAACAGAACAATCGGCAAAGATTTGGGTTTAGCCATGGCTGGTTTGGCATAGTACCCTCTTGCCGGTTTCGGACCAGTACAATTAATTTCCGTATCGAAACAGTTAAACCCATTTCCGCTTTCTTTGACAGAAACCTTTTTTACATCGATAGGAAGTGCCCTTAAGGTTTTTTTCTCGGTATTCCAGAATTGATCGAAGTCTTTTGGCCGGTTAGTTCCGGGCGTAAACTGTTCCGGATCAACGATCGAACCTATGCTGGCGGTTTCAGTTTTGGTACTTGCCTCAAAAATGACAGATGATGGCTCGTTGAACGTCTCATTAAAGATCTGCAACGTGTCGCCAATAAATTTGATTTTTTGTTCTGAAACCTGATCGCCGTGGTTTCGGTGTATTTTAACTAAAACTGAATCAACAGCGTGATCTTTTAAGAACAGTATTACCCGTACTTTCTGACCCTTTTTATAAATGCCCGATTCGTTCGATTGTTTAAGGACGATATTCTGCCCCAGCGCAACTGCGAAAATGCAGGTGGAAAGGATTGCAAATAGTAAAAGATGGCGGATGGTTTTCATAAATGATTTATGGTTTTCAAATTTACTTAATTGTAGCAGGTTTTAATCCAGATTAAACCAATCGCAAATAAGTTCTGTTTTGTCTTCCTGTTCGTTTAAATGCTTGAATTCGTTGGTTTTATTATTGTATGTATAATCATTTCCCCATGCAATATGATTTTTCTGAACCTGTTGAATTGCATCTGTGATAAAATAGAGTTCTGCGTTTGTCATGGTGGGATGGAGCGATAGTCTTATCCAGCCTGGTTTGTGGGAAAGATCGCCAAAATTGATCTGTTGGGTGATTCGATGCGACTGATCGTGGCTTACATCCAAAAGGAAGTGTCCATAAGTTCCGGCGCAGGCACAACCTCCACGCACCTGAATACCAAACTTGTCATTCAACAGTTTTACTGCAAGATTAAAATGAAGATGATCCATATAAAAGGAGATGATACCCAACCGATCGTGGATATTGTTGGCCAGAATATGAAGTCCGTCAATTTTTTCAAGTTCTGCAAACGCAATCCTAACCAGCTCTTTTTCACGTTTTTCGATATTTTCGACACCCATGCAGTTTTTAAGTTCAATGCAAAGTGCCGTGCGGATAGCTTGTAAAAAACCGGGTGTTCCGCCATCCTCCCGCGCCTCGATATCGTCGACATATTTGAATTCACCCCAGGGATTCGTCCAATCAACCGTTCCTCCACCCGGATTGTCGGGAACTGAATTATTGTAAATGGCAGAATTAAAGACCAATACTCCGGAACTTCCAGGTCCTCCCAGAAATTTATGCGGCGAAAAGAAAATAGCATCCAGCGCCTGAAGCGGATCTTCGGGATGCATATCAATGGCGACATAGGGTGCGGAAGCTGCAAAATCGATGAAACACAATCCGCCGTTTTCGTGCATGATCCTGGCCATTTCGTGATAAGGGGTCGCGATGCCCGTAACGTTTGAACAAGCCGTAAATGAACCAATTTTCATTTTCCGGTCCCTGTATTTCTCCAATTCAATTTTTAATTGCTCCGGGTCGACAAGGAGCTCTTTGTCAGGACAAAGCTGAACAATATCGGCGATGGTCTCCAGCCACGAAGTATGATTGGAATGATGTTCCATATGTGTGATGAAAACGACAGGCCGATCCTCTTTGGGCAAACAATCAAGCTTATCGATTTTGTGCATCGCTCTGAATCCCAAAATCCGTTGAAACTTGTTGATCACGGTTGTCATGCCTGATCCTGCTGTGATGATGACATCGTTCGGACCCGCATTCACATGTTCTTTGATCTTTTTTTGGGCCAGGTGATACGCTTTGGTCATTAATGTGCCAGTTTCGCTGGCTTCGGTATGTGTGTTTCCTACAAATGGCCCAAACTGGTTGGTGATTTTTTCTTCAATGGGTCTGTAAAGCCGGCCACTGGCAATCCAGTCGGCATAAACGATTTTCATCTCTCCGTAAGGGGATTGAAAAGTCTGGTCTATTCCGATAATTGCGTCCCGGTATTTTTTAAAATAGTTTTCCAAAGGTTCGGTGCGAAAGTTTGGCGGCAATTTTAATAAGAATTAATGATAATATGTATGAGTTTTATTACTATGATTGGTAGTAAATAGGATTTGTCTGTTGAAAAGCGCCGGTTATATGAAAAAATACGGGCGAACCAATGAACTTGGTCTTGGCTGACCATTCGCCCATGATTAAATCTCTTTAAAGGCTTAGCAGGTTAAGACAGATTTAGGATTGAAAGATCGCCTCATGAAACGATCTCTCAATCCTAAAATCCAGTACTTTATTAAGTTTCAATATCTTCTTTAGGTGGTTTGGTTCTCCACCAACTAGCAAGGGCCGAACCGGTTACGTTCATTAACGGACCAAATATGGCGGGTGCGAGTCCAACGGTGGCAATCTTACCCATTTGAAGCGCCAGGCCCGATGCTAATCCGCCGTTTTGCATACCAACTTCAAATGCTACAGTGCGGCGGTCTTTTTCAGGCATTCCAAACAGCCATGACACGGTGTATCCCAGTGTATATCCGGTTAAATTGTGCAAAAGACTGGTTACCATCAATAACGCTCCGACCTGAAGCAAGCTGTCGCGGCCGGTTGCTGTAATTATTGTAATGATGACAGCAATTCCAACCATCGATAAAAGCGAAAGGATTTTTCCCATTAATTGCTTGTCTTCTTTCAGAAAATGACGAAGGAACATTGCACCAATCATAGGAAGGAAGTAAAACCAGCACATCGATTTTAAAAGGGCTACTGCGAATCCTGAGATATCGGTATGTTTGGCTTTCATGTAAACCAGGTTGGTAAGTAGAATGATGATGAAAAACACGGTGAGCTGAATAACTTTTGACCGTAATTTTTCTTTCCCTACGTTGAAAAGATTGAATATAAAACCGGCCACAATCGGAAGGATTATCATATTTAAGATATCCAGCATCATGCTCCAGAAATTAACTTCAATGTATTGCCCGCCAAGGAGCTTCATCAATAAAGGAGTAACAAACGGAGAAATCAGTGTTGAGATTGCCCCGATCGTGACCGCCAATGCAAGGTTTGCATGGGCAATGTACGACATCACATTAGAGGCTAATCCGCTTGGAACGCAACCTATCAGGATAATCCCGGCAGCTATTTCGGGTGGAAAATTAAATATCCTGGAAATGGCAAATGCAACAAGTGGCATGATGAGATAATGAGCTCCAACCCCGATAATGACACCTTTGGGCATTTTTATCACTCCGGTAAAATCATCCATACTCATTTGTGATCCCATCCCAAACATGATAATCTGCAACAGTGGAACGATCAGTAATTTAAGTTGAAAATCGCCTATCGAGGTAAAATACTGAGGATAAAACATCGAAGCAGTTACTGCAGTGAAAATCCAGATCGTATAGGAAAATCCTTTAACTGCTTTGAATCCCCTAACCGCGAAGGCCAGTAATATGAAAAATACAATTAACAAAGGTCCGCTCTGAGCTACATTTCCGGTGAGGATCATGATGAGAGAGATGATCAGAAATAGAATAGCGAAGCCCATCAAAATTTTGTGAGTGTTGATTTTTTTCATTTATCGGGTTTATGAGACTACTTAGTAAATGATAAAATTACGCGGAAAATTTTAATTTCCCGCGTAATAGAGTTTCAGTTATTGACTTAATTGATATAGGCATTATAATTACAAACCGGAGAATAGTCTTCTGTTTTTATTCAGATATTGATCAGAAGTTAACTCCAGATCCTGTCATGCGAACGCTTTTCGTTCCATTCATCTGTTGGCGCAAAAAAGCTTTTATCTTTTGCGTGCAGATGCTCTTTAACGACATCTTCATTCAATTCAATTCCTAAACCCGGTGATTCAGGGACATTAGCAAAACCTTTTGTAATTATAGGTTTACCATCAGTCATTTTCACGAGGCTTTCCCACCAGGGCAGGTCAACAGAATGATGCTCCAGCGCTAAAAAGTTTTGGGTAGCTGCGGCACAATGTACGCAGGCCATAAATGAAACCGGTGTTCCTGCCTGGTGCATCGCCATGGCAATACCATGTTCCTCCGCGTAATCACCAATTCTCTTGGTCTCCAAAAGTCCGCCCGAAGATGACAAATCAGGGTGAATAATATCAACTGCATGGATATCTATCAGCGGCTTAAAGTTTTGAAGCAGGAAGATATCTTCACCGGTATTCGTAGGCGTTTCAAGAGCGTCAGTTATTGTTTTCCATTGATCTGCATATTCCCAGGGAATCATATCTTCCAGCCAGGCCAACCGGTATTTCTCAATGGCCTTTCCTAAACGGATGGCATTGTTTAAATCGAAATGACCAAAATGGTCTGTCGAGATAGGAATATCCCAGCCAATGTGCTCACGTGTATGTTCCGCAACTTTAACCAGTTCCTCCAGTCCTTTATCCGATATTTGTATCTGAGTAAATGGGTGTTTCGTATTTCCATAACCCATATAATCCCGAAGGTCGTATTGTCCGGAAGCTCCATCCCAGAATTCATGATTCACCAACGCTCCCGGGATGTCCTTCAGGTTGTTGATGGAAAGATCCATCTTCAGCCATGTGTATCCCTGGTCCTGAATGCGATACCTGATTTTTTCTGTTTGCTCTTCATGTGTTTTCCCTTCTGGCGTATCCGCATATAACCTGATCTTATTGCGATACCTGCCTCCTAATAATTGCCAGGCAGGAACACCATATGCCTTACCAACGATGTCCCAAAGTGCCATCTCAACGCCACAAACGCCACCGGCCTGACGAGCAGGACCTCCAAACTGCTTAATGATCTTAAAAATCATCTCCACATTGCATGGATTTAACCCTAATATCCGGCTTTTTAGCATTAAGGCATAACGAACATCTGCGCCGTCTCTTACTTCTCCCAGTCCGTAAATGCCCTGGTTGGTATCGATCCGGATAATGGCGGTCTGACCAAGAACAGTTGTCAGTGCATAACGCATGTCCGTTATTTTTAAATCGGATGGACTTGAAGAACGCGAAACCTTCGAGGTGGTCTGAGCGATGGTATCTTCAATCGATAAATTCATTAAACCACCGATAGCAAGTCCTCCCAGTGCCGTTTTCTTCAGGAAATTCCGACGATTATTGGTTGTGGCAGGATTTGCAATTTCAGCCTTCACTACTTCAGCTTCTTTTTTTTCCTGCTGTTTATTTTTTTCAACGATTTGCTGCAAAATACTTTTCATGTGTATGTAATTAGTTTTTAAGTGGCCACATAGCTTGACCCGCAAGGCGGGAGAACCCTCATAAATTTACATTTCCTTTCACGAGCTTACACTCATGAGGATTTCAACATGTAATCAATCTTAAGAATGAATGGTATAATCTGAGTTTTAATGCGCTCTTAATAATTGCGCTCCTTCAGGTATTTATCTAACTCTGCTTTTGACATCGGCAATTTGCCGGGATAGTTATTGACCCAGTTTAAGAAATCTTTTTTGATCTCTTCGCTCCATTCACTGTCGATCTCACCTGCCAGGTATTTCTTTTCCTGGAGCCGAAGATGTCCGAATTCGTCACGAAGCGCTGTAACTTCTGACGTCAGAACCAAATCTTCGACCAGATAAGCAGGAATAAAAATGACGCCATATTTCTTTGCGAGTACAACATCTCCAGGTAATACGGTTGCACGTCCGACCCGTATCGGTGCATTAATGGTTGTCAGCATCATCTGCTGAATATAGGAAGGATCTGATCCTTTGATCCATCCGTTAAAGCCTTTGATTTCAGATATTCCTTCCTGATCTCTGACAGATCCGTAGAATACAACACCTCTTTGCGATTTGGCATAAATCGAATTACCCAGGTTATCGCCGATTAAGGTACCATCTGCAATTTTTCCATAGGCGTCGGCCACATAAACATCGCCGGTAGTCAATATATCGATTGGCCATGAATTTGTTCCTCCCTTTTGGGCCCTGTTTTCAGCTTTACCCTGTTCTTTTACCTGTTTTTCAAGGTCGGGTCTGAGCGGCATATACTGGGCTGTTACAACACGTCCGGTCATTGCTTCATTGGGGTTGATAATGGTCCAGTCACCTTCGAACTGGTTCAGAAATCCTTTGTTCCGCAGAACTCCCCAGGCTTCTTCAATAGAGATATTCTTTAACCTTTCAAGTATCGCATCGGAAACCTTGGGTCTGCCGTCAGGAAAACGTTCGCCTTTCCACTCAGCCGTTAATGCCTTAATATATTCGGGCGTTGAACCAACATGCTGTGCACTGACAAAAACACAGCTAAATACAAATGCAACAAGTATTACAATTCTTTTATTCATACGATTATATTTAAAGAGATGGTGATTATTCCGGGAATGTGATCTGTTTTTTTTGCACAGAGGTATAGCTGGTAATAATACCAGTCGGGCGATACCTTTAAAGCGTGGGTATCGCCATTTTGGATATTCTTCCACAATGTCAGGTCGTCATCCATAAAAAACGATTTGTTTTTATATTGAACGCGTTAGTTTTAAAGCAGACCTCTGCAGGCGAGTATAAAAGTAAATATTTTTGAAACTAAACCAAATGACTGGTGAATTTACAGTGATTTACTTTTGATGATTCCATACTTAAAATGCAAACACCTGTTTCTGATAAGATTTGATTTTTAAACCCGACCCATCAAAAAAAGCCCCGGCATTTTGATGCCGGGGCTACAACCAATTTAATTAACCTAACTAACCTAATTAACCTATGACCAACAATTTTCTAACGTATGTATTGAATCTATGCGGATGTTTTATCTTCTTTTTTTTCGGCATTCTCTTTGCGCGTAAGGCGTGAACGGACAAGGGAAACGGCGTCAGTAATAATTTCATTGATTTTTTCTTCGATCGCGCCAAACTGAGCGGAATCATGAAGGCAGCCGGTTTCGATATGGATCAACAAACCCCTCAGATTCATTGTGATTGATTGTCTTGATTTTTTTATCAACGGAAAATCAATACCGGCGTCAGATTCAATTTTGGACTGATAGACTTTTTCAAAATCCGCCTGCCTTGCTTTTAAACGTTCGAGCCAATCGGTTGCCTTAATTATTCCAAGTGATTCCTGTGCGGCAGGTGAGCTCAGCCTTTCAAAGAGCACGTCCATTTTGGTTGTCTCAGCAGCATAAGCCATCCTGTTTATTGTGTTTCCAACTGCCGAAAGTAGATCTGACAGTTTTTTAGCGGCTTCATCTTTTGCATCATCACCGCTGTTGCAACAGGCATGAATGTAATCGCGCAGACCGAGAAATGCACCATCACGTTTATCATCGGCAACCAGCAAAACGGAGGTGAACTCCTGATTAAAGGTTCTTCCAAGTCCTTTGCGAAGATCGCTGTTGGCCTCGAGAATGTAGGTGCATAGCTTCAATAGATACGCATCAACGCCGTTGCTTTGTTTATAGGCTTCAACAATGCGGCTTGCAATTGCATAAAGTTCACTTGAATTCAAAAGGCTAAAAGGCAGTGTTTTCATACAGATTAAATTTAGATGTTTTTATAAAATGAATGAATCAATATATTGAGGGTAGTTTGTTTGTATATACTCCATTTTCAGAACGAAAGTTTCAAAAAAATATGATTTTTTTATAGAAATATTAATTTATTTCCGGAATTTGGTATTTCAGGCACTTTAAGTTGGGAAAAGTGCTCAAAACTGTTTGTAAAAGGCTATTTACAGTGTGTGGAGCGAAAATGGACCGTCGTTTTGCTATTTACAGAGTGTGGGAGCACAAGTGGACGGTCGTTTTGTTATTTACAAAGTGTGGGAGCAGAAATGGACGGTCAGTTTTGCTATTTACAGAGTGTGGGAGCACAAGTGGACGGTCAGTTTTGCTATTTACAGAGTGTGGGAGCGAAAATGCAATTGTATTTTACTATTTACAGGGTGTGGGTGCCAAAACCGAAGTTAATTATGGGATTAGCTGTGTGCTCGCGTATCATGGAAATTCCAATTGACATATAGTCTTTGTAAGCGACATTTTTTTTATTCAATTCTCATTCCGTAATTGTTATTATCTTTTAAATATTGTTTTAATTCGGGATGAAGCTCATTGACTTTAATATCAATATAATCCTGAATAAAACCAGCTATAAAATACTGACTATCCTCAGGAGGTTCTAAGTTGCAATCTAAATGGTCAATGTAATCTGTTGATGAAATTAAAGATGAATCAATCATTAAAAGGACAATAATAAAGAATGATGAAATATAAGATGTTCGAATGGTTATATTTTTTAAGTGTATCTCTAAATTCTTATCATGTATTCTTATTGAATTATGAACCGAAAATTTCACTCCATTGTTATGAATATAATCGTTAAGTCTTTTTCTTAAAATTTCCCAATATTTTTGAAGATTATATTCCTCTAAAACTTGAGCAATATTTGGGTTTTGTTTCAGTATTCTGTAAGCATTCGGCCTAGCACATATTGTTCATTAATTATT
>JANXZJ010000094.1 GCA_025355585.1 Mariniphaga sp.
AGACTTTTCGCTATTGGGCTAAAGCCCGAAAATAGCAGATAATTTCTCCCCCACGACCTGAAGGTCGTGGCAATTCATAAAGGCAATTCATTACTGCTTTTTCGTTCTGTTCAAAAACCAGTAAACCGGAACTCCAGAAAATATAAGTGTAAGACCAATCATTGCTTCGCGCGGACGTGTCACAATTGTGTTACAAAACAGGATCATACAAAATATGATAAAGAGAGCCGGTACAATTGGATAACCCCACACTTTATAAGGTCGCGGCGCATCGGGCATCTTCCGTCGCAAGATAAAAACCCCTAGCGAAGTAGCACCATAGAAGAAAAATACGGCAAAGATGATCATATCGGTCAACTGATCGAACGTTCCGGAAAGAACAAGCACTGATGCCCACGCGCCTTGCCATATCAACGAATTACCAGGTGCATTCGACTTGTTCAATGTTCCGGCACGCTTTAAAAAAAGCTGATCGCGCGACATCGCAAAATAGACGCGGGGACTCGCCAGAATTGTCGCATTTGTACATCCCAACGTGGTGATCAGAATCAGCATCGAGATAAACAGCGCACCATTGTCACCCCAGAAAACCCGTACGGCTTCTATCGCCGCTATCTGATTACCCGATTGGTAGATCTGCTCAAGTTGCGGAATTGACAGCAGCGAAAGATAGGTGACATTCACCAGCAAGTAAATGGCAATCACCATAAATACGCCAATCATAATACCTCTTGGTATATTCCGCTTCGCATCCTTTACTTCCCCACCGATAAATCCCACCGTTGCCCAGCCCTGATAAGCCCAGAAAGCAGCAAGCATTGCGGTAAAAAAAGCCGAAATTGTAACCGGATCATTCGATGTGGAACTGAAATCAAAACTTCGGGTTGGTATCGAATGGGGACTTCCAAGTCCGAAAATTACAATCATAAAAATACCCGTAAACACAAGTATCAAAACCATTTTGCTCACTCCTGCCCCGGTTTTTACCCCTTTTATATTCACAAAAGTGAGGATCAGAATCAGAATGATCGCAGCAAATTTTACCGAGAAATCGGCAAATGGAAAAAAGACCCCGCCTATTGTGAAACTGCTGAGCGAAGGAAACAAATCAGGTAAAGAAACCAGGCTATTGAGCGATTGTGCAAACACATACGCCAACGATGAAATCGCAGCGGTTTGAATCACTGTAAATAACGACCACCCGTAAATAAACGCGAAAAACCGGTTATAAATCTTTTTGTGATACACAAAATCGCCGCCGGTATCTGCCAAAATTCCAGCTACTTCAGCATTGCTCAATGCGCCTAACAATGTAATCAGTCCCCCGACGATCCATGCTATTAATACCCATCCGGACGAATGGAGTTCAGCAGCCATCGGGGCAATTTTCTTATAAACCCCCGATCCTATAATATTACCAACAACGACTACGATCACATATCCCAGACCCAGTGTTCGTTCAAAATTTGTGTTTTTATTCATTTATTTCAGCGTCGATGAAAAACCGTTAATCCCGACTGAAGCTCCATAATGAATCCGCCCTTTTTTTTTAGTTCACCGGAAAATATAAGACTTTTATCAGGTTCGCAAATATACAGTTTTTGGCTATTGATCAGTTGCCACCAAATAACATGCATTTATTTGCCTTTTTCTTCGTAAATAGTCTTCGGGAGTTCCCTAAACCATTTTACAACACTGTATGAGCTTTCGGAAAAGTGAAAACTTGTATGAAAGTGACAGGGTGACTGTTCAGGTAATAAACAGTCACCCTGTCACTCGCCTTTCCGATCCTCCGGAAAATGCACTGCCATCAACGCAGAGGTTTTCACCTCTACAGGAAGATGTATATCAGATTGATTTTTGCAATTACGAAATCCCCATCTCCAAATGATGAAGCTTCCTCCTTTCAATCTTAAAGAAAATGAAAACCACACAGGTAGAAATAAAATCGGAAATCGGGCTTGCCATCCAGATACCGTTTATTCCATAGTACATCGGGAGAAAGGTAAGCAATGGCAATAAAACAATGACCTGCCGGAGAAGGGTCAGAAAGAGGGAGATTTTCGCCTTGCCTATACTTTGAAAATAATTGGAACAAATCACCTGAAAACCAACCAGCGGGAGCATCAAAAGAAAAATTCGCAACCCGTGAATTCCGATTTCGTAAAGCTGGGGATCGTCGTGGTTGAACAGGTGGATGATGGATCCCGGGAAGATTTCAACCAGAATAAATGCGACGATGGAGATGATCGTTCCGGCTTTAATTCCAATATCCCAGGTCTTTCGCACCCTGCTGTAATTTTCGGCACCAAAATTATATCCGATAATCGGCTGTGAAGCCATATTGATGGAGATGACTGCCATAACAATTAGAATAGCAACCGAGTTAATGATCCCCATCGCCCCGACAGCTACATCTGCTCCATACTTAATCAATTGCGTGTTATAAGTTGCCTGAATCAGACTTCCGGCAATCTGCATCGCAAAAGGTGCCATACCAATCGTCACAATCTGCCAGATAATCGATCGGTCGAGCTTCATATTACTGACCCGTAACTTAAGAACAGATCGCTTACTTGAAAAATGCAATATCACCCAAACCATCAGTATAAACTGAGAAATCACTGTGGCCAGAGCTGATCCTTTAACACCCATTCCCAAACCAAAAATAAAAATCGGATTAAGTATCACATTCACGACGGAACATATAATCATCGAAAACATCGCATTTCGCGGGTTACCCTCCGAACGGATAATGTTGTTTAGTGAAAACCCAACGACCTGGAATACGGATCCTATAAGAATGATATTCAGATAATCCTGTGCGTAACCAATGGTTTCAGCGTTGGCCCCGAAAGAGCGGAGCATGGGTGTTTTAACCATAAAGCCGATCACTGTTACAACCAAACCTACGATGATCATTAAGATAAAACTGTTTCCAAGCACACGTTCGGCAAGGTTAAATTCCTTTTTTCCAAGGTTGATAGAGATCCGCACACCCGCTCCAACGCCAATTAACATTCCGAACGCTGCAACCAGGATCATGATCGGAAAAACAACCGAGAGTCCGGAAAGTGCGAGTGAACCTACTCCCCTGCCAATAAAAATCCGATCGACGACATTATACAATGCATTGACTGTAACACCAATAAATGCGGGCCAGAAAAACTTCCACATTAATCCTGTAATATTTTTCTCCCCCAATTCTTTCGATCTGCCGCTATCCATTCAGGCTTTTTGTAGTAGGCGCAAAGGTATTTTATTTTATCTTTGTCAACGCACTGAAAAAACCGAGGTTTTAATCATGCAGGTATATTGAATTCGTTGATTTTGATGAATAATTTATGCATGACTGATCGCAAATAAACATTATATATACGCATGACTATTGACGTAAAATCGAAAGAAATCCTTTCAAACCTAAAATCAACAGATCCGGAATTCATATTAGAAACGATTGATAAGGTAAGGGAATCCGGCAATCGTTTTATTCTGGCAGGTCTTATTGATTTATTGCACGATACAGAAATCCCCGAAATTAAAAAAAGTGTTTTGAATCTGTTATCAGAATTAAAGAACAAAGAGAGTGTTCCCGTCTTTATTGAAGCCATTAAAAGTGAAAAGTATGCCGGCGAACGCAAAGATCTTGTCGCATGCTGCTGGCAAAACGGCCTCATTTACAATGAGTATCTCCCTGTTTTTATTGATCTTGTTATCAACGAAGAGTTCCAGGTTGCTTTTGAAGCATTTACGGTCATTGAAAATATGTTTGGCAGAGTTGAAGATGAAATGATTGATAAAGAAATAATTAAGGTAACCGATGCCCTTAAAAATGCCACGGAACAAAAAACTTATTTACTGAACGGATTGTTGGCAATCATCCGTGATATTCCTGAAGAACAGGAATTTTCGGAATAATTCTTTACCTCTTTAAACTCATTTTCCCCAGATTTTAAACCTACTTTTGAACACCCTTTTCACCGGAAAACAAAATTTCGAATAATAATATTAAGGTATCAACGAAACAATTGTCATTAAAAACGACTATAAGTTGATTAAATTGTGATGATGAAAATCTGCAAGACTGAAACTTTGAAATGAGAGGAATTTCTGAACAGGTTAATTCATCGTCAAAATTTGAATGCTCGTTATAAACTTATGAATATCAACCTCAAGTAGTGATTAAGGTAATTTCAACCATCGTTTTACATCAAATTTGGATCAGCCAAAAGCTCATTTCGGGTTTAAAAATACTGGCGATTATTGCTTTTATGCTTATAATGACCACCGCACTGCAGGTGAAAGGACAGGATCCTGAATTTTCGCAGTTTTATGCCAATCCACTTTATTTAAACCCAGCCTTTACCGGAACGAGTGAGTATCAGAGGGTCGTTGCAAATTACCGGAATCAGTGGCCCAATCAGGGAAATACTTATGTGACCTATAATTTCACGTGGGATCAGTTTGTAAGTAGCATCCGAAGCGGAATTGGTGTCAAATTAATGTACGACAGAGAATTGAATGGTGTTGTCAACAGCATCAATACCTCCTTTCTGTATTCTTACCATATCAAAGTAAACGACAGGCTGTTTTACACAATGGCACTTGAAGCGGGATTTATTTATAAGCAATTCAACACCTCCGGATTAATCTTTCCCGGGATGATTGATCAGGGAACAGGGACGATAACAGGAACCTACCCCCTTCCTTTTGAAGACGGACAGAAAATCTTTCCCGATTTTTCATTTGGGATGGCAGGTCAGCTGGATGATGTTTATTTTGGCGTTACCCTTCATCATCTCACGCAACCCGATCAATCGATTATAGAAGGCGACCAGATTGGAAGACTTCCGCTTAAGATAACACTTCATGCGGGAACAAAAAGTCATCAGTTCCATCGTGGATTATTATCGCGGGAGTTCACCTTATCACCCAATATTATTTACCGTCAGCAAGGATCTTTCAAACAGATTAATGCCGGTATTTATATGAAAGAAGACTGGCTTGCTTTTGGACTGTGGTATCGCAATAACCTGTCATTAAGACCCGATGCGCTGATTGCGATGATCGGTATTCAGAAGGATAAGTTTCAGTTTGGATACAGTTTCGATTTCTCATTATCAAATGTATCGGCTTACAGTTATGGCTCGCACGAAATCTCTTTGACCTTCTTCTTCGGAGAGTTGCATCGCAGGTTGTTTAACAATGCGATGATCATTCCGCAGATGTAAATGCATCAATAAACCAATGTCACTGTGCCGGTTTGACGATGCCGGCGACCCAGAAAATCACTAAAATCGAGTATCCAGACATAGTTGCCGGCAGGGGCTGGTGAACCATTCTTCATAAGGCCGTTCCATCCTTTAATCTCCTCTCTGACTTCAAATACAATATCATTCCATCTGCTTAAGATTGTAAAATGATACCCTACGGATACAATACCCTCGGAACCGAGCTTGAATTCGCGGTCGATTTCATTGGGCGCATTTGGCGAAAATGCATTCGGTGGAAAAATCCGGTCAAAGGCAACAAGCAATTGGTGCGAGACAGTGTCCGAACATTCGAATTCATTGAAAGCTTCCAAAAAAACTGTTTTGTAACCGGTAACCATGAAATAATGTGATGCATCCTTTTGTTCGGAAGTCGATCCATCGCCGAAGTTCCATAAATACGATTTGGCACCAATACTTGAATTCAGAAAATTAACGGTTGGCTGATCGTTGTAAACGATTTTATTATCCATACTAAACCCGGCTATTGGTTTTGGATCGGTATTTATCAATTCTTTCCTGCTAAATGTTTCGGAACACCCGGTGATTGAAGAAAGGGCTGTAACCACCACATCGTACTTCTGACCGGACAGGTTATATTCATGATTTAAAGGATTACCTGACCCATTCGATCCGTCACCAAGATTCCAACTGTAACTTAACTGATCTACAGGATCGTCGGGTGTCGCAGTAAAAAGGACCTCCAACGGTGTACATCCTGTACCCGATGAAAAATTCATTTCAAAGTTGGGTTTCCGTTTTACCAGAACCTTTGCCTCCTCACTTTTACAATTATATTTCGATATCACTTGTAGTCCAATATTGGCCTGAGGCTTATTTTTCAGGTTGAATACAAGAGGACCCTGCGTATTATTTGGATTTTGAATTACCTCGTCATCATCAAGTTCCGATAAGTTCCACAGGTAAGTATCCAGCTGATTACCAGTTCCGTTGTAGAAGATTGTGTGATTCTCTTTTTCGAGACATTCAGCGGGAAGTGGTGTAAATCCCGCCATAGGAATTGGAGCAACATGTACCATACTGTCTGTCCGGACTTCGTTCGCACAACCTTTATCAGTGTTCACTTTTAACTTTACCTGGTAATAACCATTGCGTTGATACGTATGATCAGGTTCGGCATTTGAGCCGCTCAGGCGGGTTCCATCTCCGAAATCCCAGTCATAAGTAACCTTTTCGGTATTGTCAGCAATGAACTTAGTTGTAAACGGTTCGCAGCCCAAACGATCTGTAACCCGCAACTGAAGGTTTGGAATGACCTTAATATCATGAAGCGTTTTATCATTCGAACAACCCTGATTGGTTACGATTAATTTTAAATCACGTGTTGCACGGTTAATTCCAAGCGGAACTAAATAGGAATCAATGCCGATTCCCCGACTAATGGTGTCACCTCCAAAAATCCAAACAAAATCAGCTACCTTTATTTTTGCATCACCTGAATATTTCACATCCAGGTTATAACCATAACACTTCAATGAATCAACAGAGAAGTCAACGCCCGGTTTTTTACGGAATCCAAATCCTATCACCGAATCCGAATAACACGAAAACTGATCGGTTGCTTTGATTTTAAGGCCATAAGTTCCATAATCGGGAACCGCAACATCAAGACCGTTAAAAGTAAACCCATCACTCATCCGTTGAACAGTAAAGCTTCCTTTGTCTGCCGTAACATCCAGAATATCCGTTTTTTTGCCACAGATCAATGTATCGATCCGCGAAAAATCCATTTTAGGTTTGTCTGTGAAGCTAATCGAAACGGTATCGCTTGCTTTGCATCCGTAAACATTGGTTGCTTCGACTGAATAGATCCCTGGAACCGAAACTGTCATTTTCTGTTTCTTGAATGGATCCCCAGGAGTTGTCCACAAATACCTGGAAAACGAATCCCGGGCAGCTGCATCAAGAACAAAGTTAGAATAACTGCAAATGGTTGTATCGTTACCAAAATTCACGACAGGCTTGCTGACCTCAAGTTTAACACTGTCCTTCAACACACATCCCTCCTTTGTAGAGACGTTAACCTTGTACCATCCGTCATTATTGATTTGTATTGAAGAAGTTGTATCTCCTGTACTCCATAAATAATGATCGAAGGCATTGCCTGCACTAAGATTGAGTGACTTAGCACCGTCGCACCGGACCAGTAATTTGGCACCATTTGCATTTACATTACTTCCCAGGTCAAGTACAATATCTAGGTTAAAACCCACGCCATAACCATAAGCCTCAACGCCGCCAAAGCCATAGACATAAGCGATAAAGCCTTTGCCTTGCTCAATTGATTCGATGTAATGATTACCGCCTCCAATACTTACCTGGGCATATGAATAACCGGTTGCCCTTATCGACTGAAAAACTACAGGAACATTATCAAGCCTGATCATATCAATTGCATCGTCTTTTACAATTACATTGATAAAAAACTTGCTGTTAATTTGGGCGGAACTGTAAGCCACAAATGCCACCTTCTCCCGGGTTTGATTTACCGGGCTCACAATCACCATAAACGGATCGCCATCTCCGCCGGTATATGAAAAATCAACGCTGTTGGAATTGCTGTATTGTGCTAACAATATGGGCTTGTCACTTTCAATCAATGAGGGTTCGTTAAATAACAACGTGAATTCATTAAACTCACCCTTATCCAGTGTAAAGGAAGATTTATTGCCAATGCGTATCGTGGTATTATCTTCTGATGCCAATACCCGGTAGGTATCTTCATGCCTTGATTTTAACGGAACTGCAATAAATTTCCGGCCCCAGGATTGTACCGGCGGAATCTGTTCGTAAAGATGATCCCAGGCAGATACATCTGCCCCACCCGGAACAGTTGTAGACAATGAACCTGAGTACAATGCAACAGGCTTATTACTTTTGATATAACTCCCTGTCAGATCGCCCTGACCAGCCCAGACCGGAATTGGAAGATTCGCCGATTGAACCTGGTACAACTCACCTTTATTTAGTGAAATTGAGAACGTTGTATTTGCCAATCTGCCATTGTCAGTTACCCTTGAAGGAGTAATGTTTACAACAGTATTATCCTCAGAAGCCACAATCAAAAACTCGCTGTTTCTGCCATTCCCTGAATTGATACCATTCCCGTTGATGTGTGGCGTGTAACAAACTGCGTAGTATTCATTACCAAGCGATTCTTTGGGGAAAATCAATGCAACCTCCGAAGAATTCTGACTCCAGTTAAAAGCGTATACATTAAGTGGATTATCCGACACCAAATGAATTGCTTTCTCCTCGATGATTTCGGAACCTCTGGCCTCAACCAGGTTCCAGTCAATCGTAATCTGAACGGGGACATTAGGCATTACCGTTCCGCTTGTATAAGGAGTCAGTGATTTACCTATGAATATATTGTAATTGCATGTATAAATTGAAGTAACCGTAATTTCATTAAAATGGCCAGTCTGATAATTGCGTCCCTCCATAAATCCAAACCAAAAATCTTTTCCTTCAGTCGATTTATGGCACGGATCGACCTGCCCGAAAACTGACATCAAATTCAAAAAAAGGAAAAATATTGTCAGGAAGGTCAATTTCATTGCACAATGAATTTGGCGATGAATATAGCTGATTTTAAATGAAAAACAATGTCTAATAAACGATTGTTACTGATCCGGTTTGCTGGTGTTTGCGGCCTATAAAATCGGTAAAGTTGAGTATCCATACATAGGCACCTGCCGGAGCAAACGTGCCGTTTGCCATCCGGCCGTCCCAACCTTTGATCTCATTCTTAACTTCAAAAACAACATCATTCCAACGACTTAGTACGGTGAAATGATATCCTTCAGGCAGAATCCCTTCGGAATTAAGAAGAAATACCTTATCAATGCTATTGGGAGCATTGGGTGAAAAACCGTTGGGCGGGAATAACCTGTCGAAGGCAACCAAAACAGTGTCTGAAACCGCGTCAGTGCATCCATCGGTGTTTGAAACTTCAAGTGTTACAGCGTGGCGACCCATCTTCATAAAATGATAGATTGGGTTTTGTTCCGCGGAAGTTGACTCTTCTCCGAAATTCCAGAACCAGGCAGAAGCGCCAGTGCTGAGATTGGTAAACTTCACATCGGGCTTATCGTTGTATACAATTTTATTATCCATGCTAAAACCAGCTGTCGGCCTCGGATATGTCTTCAAAAAATCAGGTTCAGTTACCACATTCGAACAACCAGTTACTGAAGATTTTCCATTCAGGATTACATTGAAACTTTTTCCGGGCGCATTGTAAGTGTGCAGAACTGGTGATCCTGAACCAGTTGTTCCATCGCCAAAATCCCAGCTAAAACCGACCTTATCCACTTTGTCGTTGACACTGATGAGCCCGGATAAGGTTGGCTCAAAAGGGACACATCCGACGGATAAATCTGACTGTATCGAAAAATCAGGTTTCCGCTTAACCAAAATACTTCCGGGCAAACTATTGCAGCCAAATTCAGAAGTCACCTTTAAACCTATTGTTGCCGCAGGTTTGGTTTTCAGTTCAAATTTAAAAGGACCTGGTGTTCCCTGAGGATCATTTAATTTCTCCGATGCAGCGAAATCTTCTAAATTCCAGGTATAGGAATCCTGATCAGTTCCGTTAAGTCCTGTACCTGTGAAAGAAATTTGATTTTCACCGAGTTCCAGGCAATCGGCAGGTGAAATCGAAAATTTCACATCCGGAATTGGAGCCACATGAATCATTTTTGGAATATTCGCTTCATTTGTACAACCATCTCCGGTGGTTACTTTTAGTTTCACATCATAAAAAGCTGCCTTTTGATAAGTGTGCTGTTGATCCGGAGTCAATCCGTCAACAAGAATATTATCACCGAAATTCCATTCATATTTGACGGCTCCGTCACTTTTAGCTGTAAATATGACTCCAAGAGGTTCACATCCAAGATTTTTATCAGATGTCAAACTAAGATTGGGAATGACCAGTATATTTGGTTCGATAAAAGGGGTGAAACATCCATCCTGGGTAACGGTCAATATAAGATCACGTTTAGAGAGACTTATGCCCAGGGGAACAACCTGAGTATAAAGACCAACACCATTCGCAATAACATCTCCGCCAAATTTCCATTCATAGTTAGCTCTTGTCAGATCGCCTTCCGGAATAAAAACGGCATCCAAATTATAACCAAAACACTTTTGCCCTTCAACCTGTCCATTAACCTTTAACGTTCCTTTCGGATTTTGATAAAACGACAAATCAAAATTCTCCTTGCTTTCGCAATATTGATGATTGGCGGTATAAGTCATCGGGTAAATGCCAAAATTGGGAACACTGACATTCAACCCATTTATCGCTACATTACTATCCGAACTTTTCAACGAATAACCATCCGTACCATTTGTCGTAATATCAACCAGTGTGATTTTCGCATCTCCGCAGATCAGTTTCTGAAGATTTTTCAGTTCTATGGAAGGATATTTATGAACCATCACCTCTGTTTTGAAATCGGCAGAACACAACTTATCGCTGGTAATTGTAACACTGTAAATGCCAGAGGCATTTACAGAAATTGTTGGTGAAGTGGAACCATTACTCCAAAGATAGGTATATCCCGGATTTGAACCAGGATCAAGCGTTTTCGTTTGATCCGCGCAAATATTCTCTACCGGAATTAGCTTCGAAACGGGCTTTGGATTCACCGGAACCGTATAAGTTGTCGTATTGTTGCATTTTCCCCGATTACCTGTGACCTTGTATGTTGTGGTGACCGTTGGAGTGGCGTATGGATTGGCAACGGTTGAAGAAGAAAGTGATTCGACAGGTGCCCAGCTATATTTTGCAGGAATCGTATTCACATCTGCCATATTCAGCATAGAGCTTTGACCTGCACAAATTGCAGAGACAGTTCCGGTATTAAAGAGCATTGTGTTGACCTGTAAATCAAGCGTTGCAGAAAGCTCTAACGTTGGCTCATCTGGGTATCCTCCGAACTCTATCAAATATCCCCTGGATGTATAATCATTTTGCCCGCCAGAATCGGGTAAATCATTCCATTTATAGGAAGCGGCCGGATTAGTCGGGAAGACAGTGATGTGTGCGTAATTTTCACCGCCATTGACGTTATTTGGTTCACCGGTATTCCAATTCGTGAATTCTCCCGCAACAGGTCCTGATCCTGTAACATAGAAAAGACGACCCTTATTGCCATCTTCCATCCCTTCAGGACCCGTTACCCAACGCCATTCACCTTCCACCCGCGCATCCGATGCTCCTATCCAGCCTACTCCCTTTGTTTTTAGTTTGATGAAATCATTTTCAACCTTGCTTGTGATTGTTGCGAGATAACCCTTTAAGCCGTAGTACGTGGCCGCATCAGCTTCTGTTTTTGCGGCAGACCAACTTAAATTAGATTTTTCGACAAAGCGATAAAAGTGACCTGTTTCAGGAAGGAAATCAGCATCTTCGAGTGTGATTGAAATCTTGCGGATTCCCACGGTTGGAATGGAATTGTTATTCTTATACTTCACTAATTTAATAGCCTCCTGGTAATTTTCCTTCGTAGTATTGACATCACCTTTAAGCAACAAATAACCTTGTCCAATAAACCAGGTAGGGACAATATTACCAATCGAACCAGCATAAGTCAATTCATCTTCAGCTGATTTATAGCCCTCGCTAAAGGATATTTTCATCCCCGTAATTGCAAATGATCCGCCGATTGTCAGATCTTTGGCAATCAATTCCGGCTCTGTGCAATATTGAACCGGGACAGTATTATTATTCAATTTGATCACAAAAGTCTCAGCCCCTTTCGCAATATCCACGAAAAAGGTAAAGATCACCAATATGAAGAAAAGGATTCTCAACTATTAGCGCCCAAGAAGTATTTCATAAACTGTGCCCTTTCGTATTGTACCGGATTGGGTAGTTTGGAATAACTAAGTCTGCCCCGGAAATCAGAGATCTGTTTAAAATTCCACTTTACCATAAATGCTTTCAGATAATCGAGTATTTCGTCGATCTGACCAAAACCATTCAGGTAGAGCGTTGAACAAATCTGGCCAACGGTGGCTCCGGCGAGCAACTGTTTCACCAGCGCTTCCCCGTCGTGTATGCCTGTTGAAGCGGCAATGTTTATATTTTGAACCTTTCCCGATACAATACCGGTCCAGCGAAGTGAATGGCGAAGATCATCTGGAGAACTATAAATTGAAGAATTGGTCAGTTCGAGTGTTTCGAGATCAATATCAGGCTCATAAAAGCGGTTAAACATCACCACTGCTGCTGCACCATTCGCCCATAGTTTATCAACCATCCCAACAAGATTCGTGAAATTATTGCTGATTTTCATCGCAACAGGAATTTTAATAACCCTGCGAACTTCGGTCAGTATATCGAGGTAACGAAATTCGATATCGGCTGATGAGATTTTACGGTCCGTAGGTAAAAAGAACGTGTTTATTTCCAATGCGTCGGCCCCGGCTTTTTCAAGATTGCGCGCAAAGGCGATCCATTCGTCACCGGTAAGGCAATTTACACTCGCGATAATGGGGATCTTCACCGATGATTTGGCGATCTTAATAAGGTCGAGGTACGACTGCAAATTGTTTTCGCGGATATAATCCCAAATGTAATCTTCGGCATCGGGATAGGAGATTTGCCGCACATCCTGACTGATCGTGTGAATCGCTTCATTGTTAATCTGCTCTTCGAAAAGAGATTTCAAAACAATGGCCCCCACCCCTTTCTCTTCGAGCTGAACAATCTTGTCGATTGAATAGGTCAATCCTGAACTGGAAACCACAAGGGGATTTTTGAGGGAAAGCCCCATGTATGTAGTTGATAAATTAGGCATTGTGTGATAATTTAGAATGATGAGATAAAAATTACAAATTAGTTTGCGACACAATTTCGTTCTCCAAAAATGGTGCTTCCAATCCTGATCATTGTACTGCCACTTTCGATAGCATACAAGTAGTCACTTGACATTCCCATGGAGATTTCGCGAAAGTTATCATTTCCCTGAAAGAAAACAGCCTTGAGGTTTTGAAATATTTCATGGAGCGTGAGGAATTCTTTCTTAATCAGTTCCACATCATCGGTAAAGGTTGCCATTCCCATCACTCCGGAGATGGTAACATTCTCTAAATGCAACATTTCTACGGCCGATAATAACTGAACAACCTCTTCGTATGAAAAACCAAACTTGCTTTCCTCGCTGGCAATATGAAACTGGAGCAGGCAAGGAATCACCCTTCCGAAATGCCTGGCTTCGTCGTTGATCGTTTTTAAAATTTTAAGACTGTCAACTGAATGAATCATTGCAACGAAAGGGGCAATTAGCCGGACCTTGTTTGATTGGAGATGGCCAATAAAGTGCCAATCGATATCTTTTGGCAGCGTTTCCCTTTTACGCACGAGCTCCTGAACCTTATTTTCCCCAAAGATCCGTTGTCCGGCTCCGTAAGCTTTCATAATTTCCTCGTTACTCTTCGTCTTCGAAACTGCAACAAGCTTAACACCATCAGATAATGATGCGCAGATTTTATTTAAGTTATTTTCAATTGTCATTCCAATGAATTTTAGTCAAATTTAGAAAAAAGCTGACAATAACCGGCAACAAGTCCAACAGAGATTCGCCAAGGGTATTTAACCTGTTATTGAAGCATCCTTGCTATTTTTTTTAACTTTACACCCGAACACAGATGGCTTGATCACAATTAAAATTGAATGAAAAAATATCTTATCATTTTACTGATTACCGGATGCGCGATTGCCTCATCTGCCCAACCAAAGGATTTTCAAACAGAACTCTACTTCGGGGCAAAAGGGGGATTGACATTCTCGAAGGTGAGATTTTACCCCAATGTTGTTTCACAATTCGAACAAGGTAATACAGGCGGAATCATGTTCAGACTGATTTCCGAACCTCATATCGGATTTCAGATAGAGGTAAATTATACTCAGAAAGGGTGGAAAGAAGATTCGATTGGTTATGCGCGCAAACTAAACTACATAAGTATTCCAATCATGACCCATATCAACATGGGAAATAAGGCCTTGCGATACACGCTTAACCTTGGTCCCGAGGTGGCATTTATGATTTCGGAAGAAGAAAAATTTCTACATCCGCCGGCGGTTTCACCTTCCGATCCTGCCTACCGCGCCTATATCGGGAAGCTCACCGACACACAAGTCGACTTCCTTTTTACAGCCGGACTTGGCATGGAATACCACATGAAAAACGGCAGTGCCTTCTCGCTCGAAGGCCGGGCTTTTTATAGTCTGCCCAACCTGTTTAATCCTAAAACCTATCCTTACAAAGTTTCACAAGGCAATGGCGCCATTGCCACATTTGCCTACATGTTTCAATTTAATAAGAAGAGAAAAGCGCGTAAGTAATCTGAAAATTGAAAAATCTGAATTCAGCATCATCAATTGATTTCCAACGGATATGCCTTTAGCCAGGTAGAAATTCCATATCACTATAGTGAAGATGTGCTCCACCATGTAGAAGAGTTCCTACGTCGTGTAGAAGTGGCGTTACACCATATAGAAGATTTGTAACTCAACGTAGAAGACACGCTACGCCATGTAGAAGAGTCGTTACGCTATGTAGAAGAGTCGCTATGCCATGTAGAAGAGTCGCTACGTCGGCGTAACAGATCTTCTACACGGCGGAAGAGGCCCTCGATTAACTGTAAAACATCATCAACTTAGAGCCGCTTCAAGGGTTTTCAACCGCTTGAAGGGCTAAAACAGTAAAGTAAAAAGGCGACCTAACCGGGCCGCCTTTATTTGTGAGTTTGTTATTCTAATTCGTGAACCACCAATCCAGATCGGAGTTTTGGCTCAAACCAGGTTGTCTTTGGAGGCATAATATTTCCTGAATCTGCAATGTCGATCAGTTGTTTCATCGAAACCGGGTAAAGCGCGAATGCAACTTTCATATCACCTGAGTCAACTCTTGTTTTCAGTTCACCCAAACCACGGATTCCACCGATAAAATCGATTCGTTTGTCGGTTCTGAGATCTTTTATTCCCAATACTTTATCGAGAATAAGCGATGAAAGAATCGTCACATCAAGAACACCGATCGGATCGTTGTCGTTGTATCTGTCTGGTTTTGTGACCAGTTTATACCACTCACCGTCGAGGTACATACCAAAAGTATGCAGCTGGTTTGGCTTGTAAGTTCCGGTGCCTAATTTTTGAACATCGAAATCGGCATGAATCTTTTCAACCAGTTCAACCGGTGTAAGACCGTTCAGATCTTTAACCGTACGATTGTAATCGATAATTTTTAATTGATTGTCGGGGAAATGAACTGCAAGAAAATAGTTGTACTCCTCGTCACCCGTATGATTTGGATTTTTGGCGCGTTTCTCTTTTCCGACAAGGGCTGCCGCAGCAGTACGATGATGACCATCGGCAACGTAGGTAGCCGGAATTGTGGCGAAAAGTTTTACAATCTCATCAATGGTCTGATCATTATCAACGAGCCAGAAATGGTGACCAAAACCATCCTCCGCCACGAAATCGTATACCGGTGATTGTGTTTCAACAATTTTCGCAACAATATCATCGAGTTCTTTTACGGCAGGATAAGCGAAGAAAACGGGTTCCATATTCGCATTTGTAATGCGGACATGTTTCATCCGGTCCTCTTCCTTGTCGCTGCGGGTCAGTTCATGCTTGCGGATCACACCATTCAGGTAATCATCAACAGAAGCACAGCCAACAATACCATACTGGGTTCTTCCCTCCATCGTCTGTGCGTAGATGTAAAGTGATTCCTTAGCCTCTTTCACCAGCCAGCCATTGTTACGCCAGA
>JANXZJ010000112.1 GCA_025355585.1 Mariniphaga sp.
TTAAAGGTTTACTAAAATATCTAAATTGTATTCCTCCAAATACTCACAAGCTAAAAGATCTTTTAAAACTTTGTAAAGATAAAACAACTAAGGAATCTCATCCTTATATTCATACAGAAGAAGTACAAACAACTGCTGAAATATATGAACCTTTTTATGAATTAGCAAGATATCCAGTTCAAAGCATTCGGCCTAATGATGGTAAATATATGATAATGTATCCAGATGGAATATACATATTAGACTTGTTTGTTTTAAGAATGAAAGAATTGTTACCTATTAAGGCTAATGCTTGGAATATTTTTATAGATGGACACTATTCTCTTGAAATTTGTAAGAGAAATTGTCCCGAGTTTTACAACAGATTTAAAGAAAATAATATCAATTTCGAAACTAATTAATTGTCTGACCAATTATGCACGAATCATAAATCATCCTATATTGCCAGTTAATTACGATCTCCTAATGTTTGACACTCTCTTTCAGCGATAGATTTCGCAAAGCCGGCGATTTCCAGGCGGCGACAGAAACGATCAGCAAAGTCATCACCCCACCGAAAACAACGGAAGGGATCAATCCCATAAAGCGGGCGGCCACACCCGATTCGAAGGCGCCCAACTCGTTCGACGATCCGATAAAGATGCTGTTTACCGCAGCAACCCTTCCCTTCATCTCGTCGGAGGTAAATATCTGAAGGATACTTGCCCTCACAATTACACTGACATTGTCGAAGACACCACTCATAAACAGGCAAAAAGCAGAAAGAATGAAGTTGGTTGAGAGTGCAAAAACGATGATGCTGACCCCAAATCCGAAGACACTGTATAGCAACTGAGGACCGGAACGTGAGACAGGTGGCTTGAAGGTGAGGATGACCGACATCAATATCGCCCCGATAGCAGGGCAGGCGCGTAAAAATCCAAGTCCCTCGGGGCCAACTTTTAAAATATCGGACGCAAAAACGGGAAGCATCGCTACTGCTCCGCCAAATAGGACGGCAAACATATCGAGCGTAAATGCACTTAGTAATACCTTGTTTTCAAATACATAGCTAATCCCTTCCTTAATCCGGATGAATATTCCTTCAGCAGCTCCGGCAATCTGAACTACTTTCCCCGGATTCTTAATAAACAACAGGATAACCGAGCAAAAGAGGTAAAATGTAAATACAAGGGCATAAGCCGGAATGATTCCGAAGAAACCGTAAACCAATCCGCCCAGGGCGGGACCAGTGACGGCTGCAATATGCCAGGTTGTACTGCTCCAGGTTGCTGCTGCGGTAAGTTGGTCACGCCGAACGAGCTGGCCAAGTAGGGCGGTATTTGCCGGCATTAAAATGCCACGCACCAGTCCTGTAATAAATATCGTCACAAAGATGGGAGCTATTCCGAACAACTGGTGCATATTAAGCGATGGGATGCTGTAAAAGAACAGCAATGCAGATCCTATCAGCAGGAGAAATGTCGTATAAAAGATAATTTTTTTGCGATCCCAGATATCGACATAATGCCCTGCAAACAGGGCAATGCTCACCTGGGGAATCACTTCGGTCAGGCCGATCATGCCAAGCGAAAGAACATCTTTCGTGATGTTGTACAACTGCCAGCCGACAATCACCGATTGCATTAAGGTGGCCGAAGTCATTAAGAACCGATAAATTAGAAAGAGTCTGAAATTCCGGTTATGAACGACTTCAAAAGCTTCACCTGTTAAAAATTTCTTCATAGGTACCTGTTGGCTTGTTTATTCCACAATTTGATTGACAGAAAAGATTTCGATTAATCCGGTCAGTGTAATCTCTTTGAACGACTGAATGAGGTAATCAGCGCCCGATAGTTCACCAATAATCTTACTGTCCGATTGAATTACCACACAATACATTCCGGCGCTTTTTGCAGCCGAAAGTCCGTTTGGGGAATCTTCGAAAACGATGCAGTTTTCAGGCAGAATACCTGTTTTTTTTGCTGCCAGCAAATATACATCGGGCAATGGTTTACTCTTTCCCGCTTCGCTCGTCGTGACGATGACATCAAAAAAGGAGGCAATTCCACATTTGTTCAAAAGTATTTTTACGATTTCGGGGGACGAAGAGGTTGCCACAGCCATTTTCAACCTTGCCGACTTTATCTGATTGAGTAAACTGATCAATCCTTCGTTGACCGGAACTGTTTCGAGCTGATTGAAATAATCAATGCGGAACAATTCATCCCGTTCCATGAGTGCTGTAACCGATTCCTTCAGGTTAAACCTCGATTGAAGATCAGTGTACATAAAATCATTTGAAGCGCCCATATAGCTATGATGTACAGCGTCCGGAACTTCAATACCCAATTTGTTAAAAAGTTTTTTCTCAATTTCGACATGTATCGGCTCGCTGTCAATTAACACACCATCCATATCAAAAATCACAGCTTCAGGTTTTCTCATAAATCAGACCAAATAGTAATTGCTCATATGAAGCAGTTTTATAACCACAAATTAGGGCATTAGTTCCGAACTTTTCCATTAAATTTTATCTTTGCTCATTAAAAATAAGAAATCGTTCATATTGATATCATACTTCTGATTGAGATCCTCACTATTCTATAGTTTTTTCGCTACGGTGCTGGTATTCGCTACCGGAGAATTTGTTTATGCTTCAATCCCGGCGGCAAATGGTATCGCTTGCCCTAATGGTTTTCACAATTCTTCTGATGAGCGAACCATTCTTCCTTCATCCACGGGCGGTTCAAAAGATAGCTTAATGGAAGTTAATCAAGCCAGCATCGAATACATAAAACCCCGTTATACGAAGCTTAATCCCCTCGGTACTGGTATTGATACGATCCGTAAATCATCGGACACCAATATTGATATCCTTAAGAAAAACTCGTTGTCGGAGTTAAAAAGTAAAGGTGAGAATAATTTCATAACGAGAAATTTATTTTCGCTGATCATCAAAGATAACCAGTCTCTTAAAGGACAAATGGCCGTTAATAGTTCACTCTACTTTTCGTCCTTCTTTGGCAAGAAAATCGGCAATATACGCTTCCTGCAACTCGATGTTTTTGGTACCACTTTGCAGGACACCTTACAGAAGGCGACGGGGTGGGTGGAAAAGACGGCCAATGCCCTGCACGTGAAAACGATTGAACGGAAACTCCGGAATCAATTGCTCTTTGCCTCTGGTGAGAAAGTAAATCCGAAATTAATGGCTGAGAATGAGAAATTCATTCGTGATCTTCCATACATTCAGGATGTTTCCATTATCCTTTCTCCTGCAGACAGTAATCCCGATGTGGTGGATGTATTGGTGATTATCATTGAGAAATTTGAATATGGGATTAGCCTTAACCTTGGTTCCGAATCTTCGGGATTAGGGATAATTGATCAGAATATGTTTGGCCTTGGCCATCAGTTTTCGGCATCGATGGTTTATTATGAACCCCAAAAACCCAATTGGGGCGGAAGTATCAAATACGAAATCAGTGATTTGGGTGGAAAATTTATCCGTACCGGATTGGTATATACAAATACATACCGCGAAGCTGGATGGAATGCTTATCTCGACAAGCAATTCATTGCATCGAAAGTCGATTGGGCAGGCGGGGTTTCACTCGAAAGAGTCTTTTCCGATTATTACCTGACCCCCTATTCTTACACAAGGTTAGATACAGCTGCGTCGTATTTAAGCGTTGATACGTGGTTTGGCCGACAATTAATGAACAAAAATATATATTCTTCTTTTGGAAATGTCATTCTCGCAAGCCGATACCTGCATCAGCATTATTACATTAATCCGAATGGTAATTCAGAAAACAGCATTTTCAGAAATCACGATTTAGTCATTGGTTCTGTTGGAATTAGTAAACGTTATTTGTTTAAGAATAACAGGATATATGGTTACGGTATTACTGAAGATATACCATATGGCAGATATACGGAATTGGCGGCGGGCCTGGATGTCGAAACCGACCGCACCCGCCCTTATTTTCATTTCCGGTATTCGAAAGCCAATATACTAAAAGGGGGAGCTTACATTAAATGGGAAGCTGGCATCGGAGGGTACCTGAACAATTCGCAGGTGGAACAGGGAGCAATATTGCTAAGCACTAACTATTTTACAAATTTGCTTTACTTTAACAGACATCCGTATCGATTCTTTCTCAATATGGAACTCTTAAGCGGAATCAACCGTTTTCCGGAGGAATACCTGGTAATTAACAGGAGGTTCGGAATTCGTGATTTTTTCTCATTGGCCACAAAAGATGCAAACAGACTCAAATTAAATATTGAATCCGTTCAGTTCTGGCGATGGAGTTATTTAGGCTTCAGGTTTGCAAATTACTATTTTGCTGATGCCGCTTTCCTTTCGAACAATTTGAAAACAATTCTTAATGACAAATTTTATGGAGGAATCGGACTTGGTATTCGGGTTCACAACGAATCTCTGATATTCAATGTTATGGAGATTAGGCTAAGTTGGATTCCCATCGCACCCAGAAACAACGATCCGTTTGTATTTAATGCATTCTGGCAGCCCAAAGCCAGATTTGCTGATTTCCTGGGCGGAAAACCACAGGAAATTCCATATCAATAAAATGGATCATGGATGAAAAAGGACGGGTTAGCCCTGCCACGTGAAAGATTTAAATCAACTAAAGCACTCAAACGATTTTATAAAACACGCTTTTTAATTATTACTGAATCTTTATGCGTGCCCCTGAAAAGTTCGAAGCATCTGAAACTACATGCCAGCGCGCCATTGTACAGATCAATTTTTTTAGCTGGCTTTAAACCAATGCTCTTCAACCCGTCTTCCGAACTTGAGATGATCCAGGCCTCAAAACCTGCGAATCTGTTTTTCAGGGTATTACCCATCGAGGTATATAATTCAGTGATCGACTGAGGTTTCATCCGTTCACCGTATGGTGGATTTGTTATAATGATCCCATTTGCAAATGGTGGTTCCATTTTTATAAAATCCTGAACCTGAAGTTCTATAACTTTGGAAAGACTCGCATTTTTAACATTTGCTTTGGCCAGTGCGATATCCATAGGTGAAATATCAGAGCCAATTATTTTACCATCGAACTCCTTTTCATAATCGCCGTTGTAGATTTCGCCAAACAGTTTCTGATCAAAATCGGGCCACTGTTCGAAACCAAAGGATTTGCGGTACATACCCGGAGGTATACCCTTCGCGATCATTGCCGCTTCGATGAGCAATGTTCCAGATCCGCACATCGGATCAAGAAAGTCCTTTTCGCCGTGCCAACCTGTCAGAAGGATCATGCCGGCAGCAAGCACTTCATTAATAGGAGCTTCTCCCTGTCCAATGCGATAGCCGCGTTTATGAAGCGATTCCCCTGAACTGTCGAGTGACAAAGTACAGTGATTATTCATCAGGTGAACATTGATACGGATATCCGGATCGTCCGAATTAACGGAAGGACGCTTCCCGGTTGCTTCGCGGAACTGATCAGCAATTGCATCTTTTACCCTAAGTGACGCAAACATCGAGTTGACAAACATTTCGGACTGAACCGTAGCATCGATCGCAAAGGATTTCCCAAGCGCGAGATAGTTTGTCCAGGGAATTTCTTTTGCGTGATCGTATAGTTCATCGCGATTTGTTACTTCAAATTCAGCAATCGGCTTGAGGATTTTTATAGCTGTACGAAGATGAAAATTAGCTTTGTACATCATCTCCTGGTTACCTACAAATGAAACTGCACGTCTTTCGACTAAAACCGATTCCGCACCTAATGCCCTGATTTCATCAGCCAAAACGTTTTCAAGTCCGGCTAATGTTTTGGCAACTATTTTGAACTTACTCACAGATACTCCCTTTTCTTAATTGATTATATGCAACGATACATACACTTTCAGCTTTAAAAGTGATTCCTTTAAAACTTTATCAATATGCGACGACAAAAGTAGTTTATTCCGGGGATTAAAACAGCTCTTAAATTCCTCCTCCATTAAAAAAATCAGCATTTCTGGTCTTGGTCTGGACAACTCTTGAGTTTGGCGGTAAATCATTGGTGACCCAGATATTTCCGCCAATCACCGAATCGTGACCGATAGTTATGCGTCCAAGAATTGTTGCGTTGGAATAGATAATCACATTATCTTCAACGATAGGATGCCTTGGTATACCTTTGACAGGGTTTCCATTCTCGTCGAGTGGAAAACTCTTTGCCCCAAGGGTTACACCCTGAAAGAGCTTTACATTGTTGCCAATGATGCTTGTCGAACCGATTACGACACCTGTTCCGTGGTCGATGGTAAAATACTCACCGATAGAAGCTTCCGGATTTATATCTATGCCGGTTTCAGAATGGGCCATTTCTGTGATTATTCTTGGAATAAGAGGAACACCTAATGCAAAAAGGCAATGGGCAATTCTGTAACTTGATATTGCCTTGATGGCCGGATAGCAAAAGATCACTTCACCTACGCTATTTGCTGCCGGATCACCAAGATAGGCAGCATTGACATCGGTAATGAGTATCCGCCTTAATTCTGCAAGTCCATTCACAAATTCGAAAGCGATTTTCTCTGCCTGAGCTCTTTTGCCGGGCAGATCACGGGCATCGTCTTCTTTATCACAAATAAAGCACAAACCGGAGAATATTTGTTCTGTTATTTGTTCGTAAACCTCGTCAATAAGGACACCCATGTAATAGGGGAGTGTTTCAGATTTCAGGTTAATTTCCCCAAAATAGCCGGGAAAAACGATCTGACGAATTTTTTCGACAGTTACCCTTAACTTTTCGGTAGAGGGCATCGATTCTCCTGTCAGGTGTTTATGACACAGAATATCAAATGATCTGGCATCAACCAACGATCGGACAGCGGAATGAGTCCACTCTACCAATTCTTCCTTTTCCTTATTTATCATTCGGCAAATAATGGTGTGCTTAAATAACGTTCTCCTGTATCGCAGATAATTGTTACAATTATTTTCCCTTTGTTTTCAGGACGTTTGGCCAACTGCAGGGCTGCATATACATTTGCTCCGGCAGACATACCGCAGAAAATACCCTCTAAACTGGCCAATTTCCGCGCTGTTTCGAATGAGTCTACGGCAGAAACCTGGATGATCTCGTCGTAGGATGAAGTATTCAAAACTTTGGGTACGAATCCAGGCCCAATACCCTGGATCTTATGTGGTCCCGGAGCCCCGCCCGATAAAACCGGTGAATCTTCAGGTTCTACTACAACAGAATAAAAGGATGGTTTTTTTGCCCTGATCACTTCAGAGACCCCGGTAATGGTGCCTCCGGTTCCGGAACCGGCAACAAATATATCTACTTTTCCGTCCGTATCTTCCCAAATTTCTTTCGCTGTTGTTATACGGTGCATTTCGGGATTCGCAGGATTGTTAAACTGCATAGGTATAAAACTGCCAGGAGTATTCTGCTGAATCTCTTCTGCTTTGGCAATTGCTCCTTTCATCCCTTCTTTGCCAGGTGTAAGTATAACTTCACCACCATATGCGTGAACGATCATTCTGCGTTCAATACTGACCGTGTCGGGCATTACTATTTTCAGTTTGTACCCTTTTGCAGCACACACAAAGGCAAGGCCAACTCCTGTGTTTCCACTTGTAGGTTCAATGATTACAGTATCCTTGTTAATTAAGCCATCTTTTTCGGCTGCATCGATCATTGCAAATCCCAACCTGTCTTTTACTGAACCGCCAGGATTTTGGGACTCAAGTTTTACAACAACCTCGCAATCGAGTCCTTCAGTTAAACGGTTCAATCTTACAAGTGGTGTTTTACCAACCAGATCGACAATACTATTTGCAATTTTCATAATTTATCAAAATTGGTTATTAAAATCCATTCAATTCAAAACACATAATTCAGGTAACTAACAATCAAACCAGATTATAGTTCCAACCCATGTTTTGAAAGTGCGGTTAGTGCATTTTCAGCCCTTTCATCACCAAAACCACTAACGATCTCATATTTAAAACCAAATGCAACAATTTCATTACAATACAATTGAAAAAGTTCTTTTCTTTTTTCACCCCCATTTTCCCTTACCGGATCAGCAATCCAGGGCAGGTCTGTGTCGCATACTAAAAAAAGATCAATTTTTGATGCCCGGATATGATCGGTAATCCATTCCGGACATTTCCCGAAAACCAGATCGAGCCATACTTTCGTAATAATAAGCCATGTATCAAAGATCAGTATACCTTTTCTTATTTTCAAGGCATACTCGGCTTCCTGGGCCACCTGGTATTGGGCAATCAGAAGAACATCGTCGTAATTGTAATGCCGGTGGAGGTTTTCGACATATGATCTCGCGTATTCAGGTATCCAGACAGAATTCATTTTAATCGACAAAGCCCGCGCCAATTCAGTTTTCCCGGTCGACTCGGGTCCGGTTATAACAATCCGCCGGATATTATTATCTATTAACATTGTACTTTTACTGGCTCCTTTCTCCATTCATAATACCCGATTCCCGCCATGACCGTGTAAACCAAAAACAGAAAGACAGTCGGATAAAGACCTCTGTAGATGTATAATCCGCATGAAACCAAATCAATAAATATCCAGATTAACCAATGCTCGATCTTCTTCCGGGCAAGCATCCATGTCGCGATTATACTGAGAGATGTTGTGGAGGCATCTCCAAATGGTATGGGTGAATCTGTATACCTGCCCAACAGATAGTATATGAAAGAAGTCAATAGCAGACTAAAAATAGATAGTTTTATCCAAAGGTTTGTCTTCGTATTACTTACATGAAGTTTGTCTGCTTCAGAGCCGTTGTCTCTTCCACGACGCCAGCTCCAAAACCCATATATACTGATGATTAAATAATATCCCTGAAGTCCCATTCCTGCGTAGAATTTGGCTTCGAAGAACACCCAACAATACAGTAGTGATGTAATAATCCCAGCTGTCCATGTATGCAAATTTTGACGAATGGAAAGCCAAATGTATATCAAGCCGAAAATTGTTCCGCCAAGCTCGACCTTGTTAGCAAACGTCCAATCAATAAAAGAGTTCATATACAATTCATTAAGTGGACATCGTCAACCCGGGCCCAAATACTTTATTTGTTCAAATAACTATTAAATACTTTTTGGTTGGAAAGGACTTCAATGGCTTTTTCAACTTCCTTATCGTCTTCGATCATAATGAGGTAATAGGCTCCGGTGTCGTACAAGTCTCTCGCAATAAGCGCCTTGATTTGTCTTTCAATAATAACTCCTGATACTTTCAAACTCTCTTCATCTTTTTTTATTCCCTCTTTTTCTCCAGCTTTGGTTAAATCGTCAAGCATTGTACCAGTAACGCGAAATTTATCCTTAAAATCAGCGATAGATTTATATCCTGATTTGAGCTGTTCGCGGTTTTTGTCGATGTATCCAACGACAAACGGAAACAATACATTTTTTCGAACCAGGTTATTGAAATAACGGTAATACATCGAAGTATCCATCGGTATAAAGATATCGGGCATAATACCTCCTCCAGCATATACTTTCCGCTTGGTCACAAGTGTTTTCATCATAAGCGAGTCGGGTAAAGAGATACTATCCTTGCTAAACATTTCACCCTTTTCGAAGCGTTTGAAATACTCATTCCTGTAATTCTTGATGTCATCTTTATAAGGCTTCTGAATATTTCTGCCGGCGGGTGTGTAATAGTGAGCTGTTGTCAGTCGAAGCATCGAACCATCGTTGAGCGGGAACGGTTGTTGTACCAGTCCTTTTCCAAATGAACGACGACCAATTAGAACACCCCGGTCCCAGTCCTGAATTGCCCCTGATACAATTTCAGATGCAGATGCTGAACCTTCATCAATTAATACAACCAGGTTTCCCTGAATAAAATCTCCGCGTGTGGTTGAAAGATAATCTCTGCGAGGACTATGCATTCCTTCAGTATAGACGATCAGTTTTTTCTCTTCAAGAAACTGATTGGCAAGTTCGTAGGCTGCTCCAAGAAACCCACCGCCATTACCACGCAAATCGAGAACCAGGTTTTTAACTTTAGTTTTCGAGTTTAGTGTCTTCATTGCCTCCTTGTATTCGTCAATAGTTGTGGCAGCGAACTTGTTGAGTTTAATATAGGCCGTTTCTTTATTTAGCATAAATGAAGCATCCAGGCTGTAGATTGGAATTTTATCTCTAATAATTGTAAACTCAAGTGGTGCACGTTCCCCTTTACGAAGGACTGTAAGGTTCACTTTGGTTCCTTTATCACCTCTTAACAGTTTAAAAACATCCGTGTTTTTAAGTTTGATATTTGCAATAGTTTTTGCATCGACTTTCACAATCCGGTCTCCGGGTCTAAGTCCCACGAGTTCTGACGGTCCACCCGGTATTGTAGTCATCACCATTAATGTGTCCTGATAAACATTGAAGGATATTCCGATTCCTTCAAAGTTTCCTTCAAGCGGCTGATTCATCTCCTCTACCTCGTCTTTCGATATATAAACCGAATGGGGGTCGAGTGTTGAAAGCATTTCAGATATTGCATTTTCAGTCAGTTTGTTAATATTTGTAGTATCGACGTAAAAGCGATTGATCAGATTTAAAACCCTGCCGAATTTTATGGCTTGATCCTGAACATCCTGGGCATGTACTACCGATTGACCAATTGTCATCAAAAGAGCGAATATAAGGAGGATCTTTTTTGTGGTGATAAAATAATTCATAACGAAAGATAATTGAATTTATTACGAGTTTACGGATTTCATTGCAGCGAAAATGTGAATTTATATCGCATTAATAAGAGCCGCATTTGCCGGAATTCTAAAAAATATTGTTCAAAAATAAAAAGAATAATCGCAAATCTGAATTTAAAATGTGGAAACCCATTGACAATTGTCAAATTCAGAATTGAGAACATCGGGTTGTGTAAACCACTACCCAAGATAATTCAGTTGTGTCTATAAATGTAATATGTTATTTGATAGTAATATGGATAATAAAATGAAGTATTTATCCTAAACAGAAGAACTATCTAAAAGTTCATAAAGAAATCCAAAATGCTCAAAGAGGTTTGGAAACTAATCGCTTAATTTATTGCCGTTACCCCTCATGGTACCCTGTAATTATTATAAAAAAAGATGAACAACGTAACTTGTTCATCTTCTTGAATATTCTTCAAATATGTTCTTTTAACTCAGCGCCAGTTTGATTTTACTCTGGTACTCGTTAAATTCCTGAATCAAGGTTGAAAATAACTCTTTGACAGTAACGATTTTATCATTGCGCCAAACGTTACTTCCTGCAAAAGCATAACCATTTTTGAAATTCCCTTTTAAGGCTGCAGATAAACAGGCGATTATGCAATAAGGTGCCGTGTTGATGTCGCAGGTACGAATACAATTGACGGGACAATTCTTAGGTTGTTTTGTACCGGCTTCAACTTCATCGAGAAATTCGCTCGATATTGCCCTTCCTGGCATACCAACCGGACTCTTTATAATCCTTACATCTCCCTGCCGGGCATTTATATAGGCTTGTTTGAATTTATCTGATGCATCGCATTCAACAGTTGTGACAAAACGAGTACCCATTTGTACTCCTGCTGCACCCATCTCCAGAAATTTTTCAATATCTTCACCGGTATAAATTCCACCAGCAGCAATAACTGGAATTACACAACCATTTTTTTCTCCTATTTCTTTGGCAACAGCAATTACTTCAGGAATAATTTTCTCAAGGGAAAAATTTTCATCTTCAATTTGCTCAACTTTAAACCCCAGGTGCCCACCAGCTTTTGGCCCTTCAACAACAATTGCATCAGGAAGATAGTCGTAGTTCGCTTTCCATTTATTGCAAATCAACGCTGCTCCCCTTGCAGAGGATACGATTGGAACCAACCGAGTTTTAGAGCCTGATGTCAGATACTTCGGTAGATCCAACGGTAAACCTGCTCCGGAAAAAATAATATCAGCTCCCTCTTTAATTGATGTCTTCACTAAATCAGCGTAATTTGACAAGGCCACCATAATATTGATGCCAATTATACCTTTGGACTTTTCCCTGGTTTTCCGAATTTCTTCTGTGAGACCAAAAATGCAATTCTCAAGGTAATCCTTTGAATGTTGTTTATATAGAAAGCCAATTCCAGCAGGTGAAATTACACCAACGCCACCTTCGTTAGCAACAGCAGAGGCCAGCCCGGACAAAGATATTCCTACACCCATTCCACCTTGAATAATGGGTAAGCTAATTTGTAAACCTCCAATGTTTAGATTTTTCATTTTTCAATCCAAGATTAAAATTAATATCACGAAAATTTAACGGGTTCGAAATCTCTAAATTTTTTTACAAGATTCTCATAATCCGCTGCAATGATAATGACAAGAATGATTCAATGGTAAAAAATGGTTTATCACGCACAAATAGGGCACAAATGCGGGGATATGGGATGAAATGCAAATGCGGGAGGGATGAATCGCACCAAAATATTTGAGTGTTTTCAGAAAACTATTGTCCCTCGTTTAACCTTGTTAGCAGATCACGGAAGGTGGAAATATAATTTCTGGAGATCGGTATTTTAAATCCGAGTTTATTCATCTCCACAAAATAGCCTTTCGAATTTCCTGACAATGTTTCAATTTTTTTAAGGTTGACCAGCCAACAACGATGGCATTTTTTAAAATCCGGCTTATCTTTCATGTATTGTTCTACAAAGGCAAATGTTTGTCTGAAAAGCTTTTTTCTCCTTGTTTGATTGTCCATCCAGAAAATTTCAATATAGTTCCCTGATGAGTGAAAAACCAGGATATCGTCTATCCTTGCCGAAAAAAAATCTTTCCCATTTTCAGCCGAAAGTTTTAAATCATGATTTAAAACTGTTTCCGGCTTTTCTTCGCCAAACCAATGTTTTCGACTATTATCCAGTACGTTCACCATCTTATCTTTAAGAGAGTGATTGTAACTAATCAAGTTAAAGAGAACAAGGGGAAGTAAAGCCAGGGCCCCTGTCCTGAAAATTGGCAAATCAGTGAATTCGATTTGTTTGACAAACCAAGCCATAAATGAGAATATAACAAACAGATTACTGAAAAGCCAAACATTCCAAACCATTTCTTTACGAATCGTCCATTTTGAGGAATCAAAAACTTTTGGCATGATACCGGGAAGTATCAATGTATTCGCAAAAAGGGTACCTGCGCTCATGAAGCCAGCACCCAATACAAAGTATCCGTCATGTTCCGACTTTAAAAAATTGATTCCAAAAGGTTGAAAATAAAGTACAAGCAACACAAAACCCATCGCGACCAGACCGATGGTTTTCACATTGTGTTTAAAATTATTATTAAACGGATAAGATTGATTGAGATTCTCGAACATATACCTGCTTTATCAGCGCAAAAGTAACAAAAATCATATTTGTATTGGTGAAATCTTTAATTCGGCATTGGAGTCGTCAAATGTGGAATTCCATTTCAAAAAGGACTATGGATCAGCATACGCGACTTATATGAAGCACAAAAGCTCCGGAATTTCTTCCGAAGCTTTCGCGGTCTGGACGGGACTCGAACCCGCGACCCCATGCGTGACAGGCATGTATTCTAACCAACTGAACTACCAAACCAAATTTTATTTACTTTAAGATTATTGGCGGTCTGGACGGGACTCGAACCCGCGACCCCATGCGTGACAGGCATGTATTCTAACCAACTGAACTACCAAACCAATAAATCAAAATAAAAACAGCGGTCTGGACGGGACTCGAACCCGCGACCCCATGCGTGACAGGCATGTATTCTAACCAACTGAACTACCAAACCGTTTTTATATCTTTAAGAAAATAAGAACTTTTATTTAAAACGCCATTTCCTAAGGCGCTGCAAATATACTTCATTTTTCCAGATTGCGAAAGTATCAATATTAAATAGATCAAAAAATGATACTGTAAATTGCTATAAAATTGTTTATCAGTCTTATAAAAGCTAAAACTTTACTTTTTCTGTATGAAAAAGGAGAAGTGTACGCTTCCATAAGTCCTCAATTCAGTGAAATTTGGGTGCATTGAAAAATCGTTTGTCTTTCCGTGTTCCAGAATAAGCAATCCTTCGTCAGGTAACAGATTACTATTTAAGATTAGGTCGGGAATTTCAGAAAGACGCTTCAACTCATAGGGAGGATCGGCAAAAATGATGTTATATTGTTCGGGAGAGCGGCCGATAAACTTGAAAACATCACCGTTAACGGCTTTAACCGAATCTTTGATGTCAAGTTTTTCAATAACTGAACAGATAAAATTATAATGAAACCGATCAATTTCAACACTGGTGATGCTTTGACAGCCTCGCGATGCAAACTCGAAGGAAATACTGCCTGTTCCACTAAAGAGGTCAAGAATTTTTTTGTCTTCGAAGTTATACCTGTTATTTAGGATGTTAAAAAGGTTCTCGCGTGCAAAGTCAGTGGTTGGTCTTGCCTTGAAGTTTTTCCCTGGTCTAAAAATCCGGCTTTTAAAGGCCCCGCCAATTATTCGCATTTATAAACGCTTAATAGTGTGGAATAATAATGTTCAGGTAGTTGACTGAATGTGTAGCTGTATTGATAGGTGGTATCAAGACGTGCAAAGGCAGTCAGTTTTACATACTTCTTAAACAAATGGTAAACAGGTGAAACCTGGGGCATCTGTCCGTGTATGATTAGTTCGGTGCTTTCGGGTGACAATTTTAACTGATCGAATGTAAAAAGGACATGATACAAAACATCACGATCTGTCTTATAATTGAAGATATTGCAGAGGGTTAATTTTGAGCCATTTACAATTGCCATTTCAAAACTGTCGCGAAAAAAATTCAGGTGAACCTGTTCCCTTTCGGAATAAGCCCGATTTCGTTTCAGTACACCCTCAACCAACGGGAAAAGATTGTGCTTTATATTGCTTTTCGGAAATTTGGCAGACAAATACTCACTTAAATTCAGGGGAATATCGAAAACACACCAACACTCAGCTTTCGGAAAAAGATTTTTCTCAACTACATAACCTTTTTCCTGGGTGTTGTTAAACCACAGATACTTATCCATTAACCCGCGTCCGTAAAATGCCTGTGGAACGAGCGTGAACTTCCGGGAAGCGTACAGTATTTCAATGCTTTTAAATTCATGCTGAAAGATATCTTCTGATTCTATCACCTCGCGCACATGCTTTAATAACAGGCGACTGCGCTTAAGAAAAAAATGGTGTCCGTTTAAAACAACATATTTTCCTTTTGGAATATCAAGTATCGTAAAATAAAATCCATCAAGACTAATCTGAATGGACAGATGATATAAAAGAGTCTGTGTGCTGTCAAAAGATTTGTCAATTAAACAGATATCACGCATGTTTATTTGCAATGAATTGGTACGTTTAGATGCAAATTTAAAAAAAATAACAAATCTTTGCCTTAGATTCAAGTTAAAAATTCTGATATGTTAAAAAAGTACATTTCCAATCTGATCATCGAAGAGATAAAATTTGATCCAACTGATTGTCAGAGAGAGATGGCAGAGAAAGTCGCTGAATTTATTACCATCGAACTATCCAATATTGTGTTTTTGTTAAGAGGCTATGCGGGTACAGGAAAAACCACCGCCCTCAGCGCACTCGTTCGGGTACTCGACACTTTAAAAACGAAAACAGTTTTGCTGGCTCCAACCGGAAGAGCGTCCAAGGTTTTGTCGAGGTATTCCGGAAAACCCGCGACGACTATTCACAAAAAAATTTATAGACAGCATTCTAATACAGATGGTTATGCTAAATTTGATCTTGACCGAAACTTACATGCCAATACTATTTTTATCGTCGATGAGGCTTCGATGATTTCAAACCTTCCGCAGGAACAAAATATCTTTGGTTCCGGTAATTTACTGTCTGATTTAATTGAGTATGTGATGTCGGGCGAAAACTGTCGCCTGATTCTGGCTGGTGATACTGCGCAGCTTCCTCCTGTGGGATTCAGTGTAAGTCCTGCACTTGAAGAGGAGGAGTTGAAATACTTTGATCTTGAGGTGATCAAATGTGAACTTACTCAAGTGGTCAGACAGGCTTTACAATCGGGTATTTTGGAAAATGCCACAACAATCAGAAATTTGCTGGCTACTGAACAACCTGAAGGGTATTGGAAAGTGAAACTTGCCGGATTTAATGACATCAGACGAATTAGCGGGACCGATCTTATTGAGGAGATTTCCGGTTGCTACGCCAAATACGGGACTGACGAAACGATTGTAGTTACCCGGTCGAACAAAAGGGCCAACAAATTTAATGAGGGGATCCGAAGATCGGTACTTTACCGCGAAGAACAAATATCAACTGGTGATCTGGTGATGAATGTAAAAAACAACTACTATTGGACCAAACAATCTGAAGAGCTTGATTTTATTGCTAACGGTGATATTGCGGAAGTTGTGAGGATTCGAAAGTTTGAAGAGAAATATGGCTTTCATTTTGTGAATCTTACGCTCAGACTGATTGACTATAAAGACATCGAAATTGATTGCAAAATTATTCTGGATACTTTGACCAGAGAAGCCCCATCACTTACACAGGCGGATCAAAAAATGCTTTTCGACGAAATTTCGCTGGATTACCCCGAGATTCATAACAAGCGGAAGTTATGGGAAAAACTTCGTGAAAATGAATATTTTAATGCTTTGCAGGTGAAATTCTCCTATGCGATTACATGTCATAAATCGCAGGGTGGCCAATGGAAAGCTGTCTTTTTGGATCACGGATACCTTACTGAAGAGATGATAGATCGTGAGTACTTAAGATGGGCTTACACCGCATTCACGCGTCCAACCGACCGGCTTTACCTGGTAAATTTTAATAAGGAGTTTTTTGATGGGGAGATTTAACCACATAGTCACATAGAACATATAAGAAAAATAAAAAGCGGAAAAACGGAGCATATTGCCATTCCTTTTGTCCCGGATTAGATTTACCACTACTATGATTTAATATTTAGCCAGTTATCATCTATTGCGCTCTATATGACTATGTGGTAATTTTTTCACAATTCAAATCTGTCGCCATCATTGGCCGGGAATGTATTCGGGAAGATAGCCCTTGCTTCATCGACGAGCAGATTTACACTCTTATACCGGCTTGAGAAGTGACCGATGATTAATTTCTTAACTCCTGCCTCTGCGGCAAGCCGGGCAGCTTGTTTGGATGTGGTGTGGTAGGTTTTCAAGGCAAGATCGCTTAGGTCGTCGGCAAACGTTGCTTCATGATATAGCAAATCAACTTTTTCAATGATGGGGATGATCTGCTTCCTGCAAACGGTATCAGTGCAAAAAGCATACGTTCTGGTTTGATCGGGCGGAAATGTCAGTTTCTCGTTAGGAATGATTTTACCTTCAGGCGTTTGGAAATCTGCCCCGCTTTTTATGGCGACCCTGTCCCTGATTGGAATATTTAAAAAGTCAATTTTTTCGCCACGCAAGTGAAGTTCATGTGACTTCTCCCTGAAAATAAAGCCACAGCATGGAATCCGGTGCTTGAGCGGAAAGGATTCAACAACCATCTTTGAGTCCTCGAAGATAACAGCTCTGCCACGGAAACTTAACGGGTGGTAAACGACCTCGAAATCATCAAACTCATTCATGAATTTCATCAGGTGGTCCATCATTATTTTTAGTTCGGAGTGGGAATAGATATGCAGTTCTCCTTTCTTACCACCGAGAGCCATTGTCGAGATCAATCCGGGCAGTCCGAAAATATGGTCACCATGCAGATGAGAAATAAATATGTGATTGATTTTTCCGGTCTTAATTCCGAATTTTCGTAGTTGTATCTGGGTGCCTTCGCCACAATCTATCAGGTATAACCTGTCATTAAGATTTACAACCTGGGAAGTTGGAAATCTGGTTGTTGTCGGCAGCGCTGAACTGCTTCCTAAAATAGTGACGGAAAATGGGAGCATAACCAAAGTTTTATCAAACCTACACGAAAAGCTTCAGTATTGCAATACTCAAAGAGAAAGAATAGAAAAAGAAAACCCGGCTGTTGAGGCCGGGTTTTAATCTTTATTAAAGTTGAGACTTATCGTTGAGAATTTTCTCTGCTTCTTCAAGGTTCGATGCTATCACTAGGATGGAATCGAGCATTGCCAGTTTAATCATTTTTTCGACACTCTGTGAAAGATTGCAGATGATAAATATACCTTCTGAATCCTCGCAAAGCCGGTTTCCGACAAGAATGGCACTTAATCCTGATGAATCGCAATAGCTGCAATCTGAAAGATCAAGAATAATATTTTGCTCCTCAGTATTTGAAAGCACTACTAATTCCGCTTTCAGTTCCGGAGAAATAAAACTATCAAGACGATCTTGTACAACTTTTACGCAAGAATAATTTTCTTCTTTCCGAATAATAAAATTCATGGATACAAGTTAAGAAATATTACTCAATCAATCAACTGCTTAGTTATCTCTTTTCTCTTTTTCTTCCATCTGAGTTCTTAGAGCAGCCAATTCGCTGATATCTCCAAGCGTTGTCTTCTCAACGTTGTCTTTCAACGTTTTCATACCTTTCGAAGTCGTTTTAGCTGTAGCCTTTTTCTTGGCTGTTTCTTCCGACTTTTTGACATCCTCGTATACACGTGAATGTGAAAGAATTATTCTTTTTGCAGATTTTGAGAATTCAATAACCTTGAACTCAAGTTTTTCGTCCATTTTGACATTCGAACCATCTTCTTTTACCAGGTGACGTGGAGTTGCGAAACCTTCAACGCCGTAAGGCAATGAGATTACTGCACCCTTGTCGAAAAGATCGATTACTGTACCTTCATGTACAGAATCAACGGTAAAGATTGTTTCGAATACATCCCATGGATTTTCTTCAAGCTGTTTGTGGCCAAGACTCAAACGGCGATTGTCTTTGTCGATATCAAGTACCTGTACATCAACTTCAGCACCAATGGAAGTAAATTCAGATGGATGTTTGATCTTTTTCGTCCAGCTAAGATCGCTGATGTGAATCAGACCGTCAACACCTTCTTCAATTTCAACAAATACGCCGAAATTAGTGAAGTTGCGAACTTTGGCTACATGGTTAGAACCGATTGAATATTTTGCTTCGATTTTATCCCATGGATCATTCTTCATCTGTTTGATACCCAATGACATTTTGCGTTCGTCGCGGTCAAGCGTAAGAATAGTTGCTTCAACTTCGTCTCCTACTTTCAGAAAGTCCTGAGCAGAACGAAGGTGTTGCGACCAGCTCATTTCTGAAACGTGGATCAAACCTTCAACACCAGGAGCAATTTCGATGAATGCACCGTAATCGGCCATTACAACGACTTTACCTTTCACTACATCGCCAACTTTAAGTTCGGCGCTGAGGTTATCCCATGGGTGAGATGACAATTGTTTGAGACCAAGGGCAATACGTTTTTTGTCGTCATCGAAATCAAGAATAACAACGTTGATCTTCTGATCAAGTTGAACAATCTCGTTAGGATGAGCAACGCGTCCCCAGCTTAGGTCGGTGATGTGAATCAAACCGTCTACGCCACCAAGGTCGATAAATACACCGTAAGAAGTGATATTTTTAACGGTTCCTTCAAGAACCTGTCCTTTTTCAAGTTTGGAGATGATATCCTTCTTCTGCTGCTCAAGCTCTGCTTCGATAAGCGCTTTATGCGAAACAACAACATTGCGGAATTCGTGATTGATCTTAACCACTTTGAATTCCATTGTTTTGTTCACGTAAATATCGTAATCGCGGATTGGTTTAACATCAATCTGAGATCCCGGAAGGAATGCTTCAATTCCGAATACATCTACAATCATACCACCTTTCGTGCGGCATTTGATGAATCCGGTAATAATTTCGTCGTTTTCAAGCGCTGCGTTAACACGATCCCAGCTTCGCATTGCACGTGCTTTCTTATGCGAAAGTGTCAACTGCCCTTTTTTGTCTTCAAGAGTTTCGACGTAAACTTCCACTTTGTCGCCAATTTTTAGTGCCGGATTGTAACGGAATTCGTTCACAGATACGATACCGTCTGATTTGTAACCGATGTCAACAACAACTTCACGTTTGTTCATTGCAATGACTTTTCCGTCAACAACTTCTTTCTCCTGAAGGATAGAAAGTGTATTGTCGTACATGTCGGTCATCTCCTTTTTACTGGCAGTAGTATTGACTGACTTGGTACCTTCAAAGGCATCCCAGTCAAAATCTTCATCAGCTTTTGCTGATGTCTCTTTTAATACCCTGACAAATGGCTTTGCAGGTACTTCTGCGGCTACTTCCGCTACCTCGTTAATTTCGGGGTTTTCGTTAATTTCACTCATTCAAATTGCTCTTAAATTTTAATAAATTAGACATTATTTTATTTTGTGCCGCAAAAATAAGATTTATCCCTTTAATATCAAATGATTATTTGTTTTTTTAAGGTTAATTTGTAGTGAATCTTATTAATTAGTATTTTAGTAAATCAAAAATCGGGTATATATTTGAATCTTTATTACTGAATTCGAACCGAAACAGACCTTTTATTGAAAAGACATAAAAATTAAATTAGATATGAAAACAACTGAAACTCCGGCAAATATTCTTCAAAAAGCCAACGAATGGCTGACCGGCAATTATGACGATAAAACCAAGGAAGAAATCCGTCTGCTTATTAATAATGAAGACAATACGGCATTGATCGATGCATTTTACCGTGATCTTGAATTCGGAACGGGCGGTTTACGCGGTGTGATGGGCGTTGGCTCGAACCGGATGAACATTTATACGGTAGGTGCCGCTACGCAGGGCCTTAGCAATTATCTTAAAGTTGCTTTTGCCGCTTTGCCTCAGATTGGGGTGGCGATTGGTTATGATTGCAGAAACAACAGCCGTCTTTTTGCGGATACTGCCGCCGGTATTTTTTCCGCTAACGGGTTTAATGTTTATCTTTTTGAGGATTTGCGTCCTACACCTGAATTGTCGTTTGCGATCCGCGAACTTGGTTTGCAGAGTGGTATCATCCTCACAGCTTCGCACAATCCAAAAGAGTACAACGGATACAAGGCATATTGGGATGATGGTTCTCAGATTGTTGAACCGCATGATGTTAATATCATTGATGAAGTTTCGAAGGTGAAAGTGGCTGACATTAAATTCAATGGTCCGAAAGAAAATATTATCATGATGGGTGCCGAAATGGACGAGAAATTCCTGAGGAAAGTGGTTTCCGTTTCTCTATCACCCGATGCCATCAAGCGTCAGCATGATCTTAAAATCGTTTATACCCCGATCCACGGAACGGGTGTGAGATTGATTCCGATGGCACTGGCCAAAATGGGATTTACGAACGTGATCCATGTTCCGGAACAGGATGTTGTGAGCGGTGAATTTCCAACTGTTATCTCCCCGAATCCTGAAGAACCGGCAGCACTGAAACTTGCCATCGAAAAAGCAATTGAAACGGATGCCGATATCGTGATGGCTTCTGATCCCGATGCTGACCGATTGGGTATTGCCGTAAAAAATGACAAAGGTGAATTTATTCTTGTCAATGGAAACCAGACGGTTCTTATCTTCCTCTATTATATCATCACACGACGCAAAGAGCTTGGCCTTCTGAAAGGGAAGCAATATGTCGTGAAAACGATTGTTACCTCCGAACTTGCTGCCGAAATGGCTGTGAGAAATGGTGTTGAGTATTACGATTGCTATACAGGATTTAAATATATAGCTGAAGTTATCCGCGAAAACGAAGGCATTAAGGAATACATCGGTGGGGGCGAAGAGAGCTTTGGATTTTTGCCAGCCGATTTTGTCCGTGATAAAGATGCGGTGAGTTCCTGCGCATTGATGGCCGAAATTGCTGCCTGGGCCAAGGACAATGGACGGACCTTGTTCGAGATGCTCCAGGATATCTACCTGACTTATGGCTACTCGAAAGAAAGAATGAAATACGTGGTCCGCAAGGGAAAGACCGGCGCTGAAGAGATTGAGCAAATGATGGTCAATTTCAGGAACAATCCTCCCAAACACCTGGCTGGATCGGAACTTTCGGTGGTTAAGGATTATGAGACATTGATTGGGAAGAACCTGATTACCGGGGTTGAAAAGCCAATCAATCAGAAAATCACCTCCAATGTGCTGCAGTTTTTTACAAAGGACGGGACTAAAGTTTCGGTCCGACCTTCGGGCACAGAACCTAAAATCAAGTTCTATATCGAAGTGAAGGATGCGCTTACTTCACGGGATCAGTATTATGCTGTAGAAGCCAAAACTGATCAGAAGATTGATCAGGTGATGAAAGATTTAGGTTTATAAATTGTACTTTTATATTTTAATTAACTGTAATAAAAATTCAACGAAAAATGAAAAAGATTCTTTTAGGATTGTGCGTCGTAGGAGCATTCACGGCTAACGCGCAAAATCAGAACCCCGAAGACGCAAAGATGAAACCCGAGATGACAGAATTCTGGGATCCTGAAGTGAAAGTTGTTACACCGGCAGACAATAATCTGAATGCCCCTGCTGACGCAATCGTACTTTTTGATGGTACCAGTGCATCATTGCTTCAAAACTGGGCAAACAGCAAAGGTGAAGCGCCAGTATGGAATGTCGCTGACAACTGTGTGACAGTTGCGAAGGGTACCGGAACGATTCAGACAAAACAAGTTTTCGAAGATTATCAGTTACACATCGAATGGCGTTCTCCGGCCGAAGTTGATCCTGAAAAGAAAAGTCAGGGACGTGGAAACTCAGGCATTTTCATGCAGGAGCGTTATGAATTACAGGTTCTTGACAATTACAACAACCGCACTTACCGCAATGGACAGGCTGGTTCTTTTTACAAACAGTATGCACCGCTTGTAAATGTTTGCAAAAAACCGGGTGAATGGCAGACTTATGATGTCATCTGGACAGCTCCAAGATTTAAGGAAGATGGTACTCTGTTTACGCCTGCCCGTGCTACGGTTCTTCAGAACGGCGTTCTTGTTCAGAATAACGTTCAGTTGTTAGGCCCGACAGAATACATCGGAATCCCAAAATACAAAGCGCATGGCCCGGGTGCCCTGGTTCTTCAGGATCATGGTAATCCTGTCAGCTACAGAAATATCTGGATCAGAAAACTGTAATTCAAGATTCGATACAATACAAAATGCCCGGAAATCCCGGGCATTTTATATTTATAGAAATATTGTATTAGCTGGCATGAATTTTTGTAAGCCGGTCACAAAGGTCTTTTAATCCTTCAGGGGTATCACCACCCGGCTGCTCAATCGTTGTCCAGTTGCTGTAACCAATATCATCAAATGCCTTCATCACAACCGGCCAGTTAACATCTCCCTCTAAAAGTTTGACTCCAAATCCGGCGCCTTTGCCCTGTTTATCTGCAATCTTACGGCTGAACTCTTTGATGTGAACCTTGGCAATTCGCGGACCAAGTATCCTGATCCATTGTTCCGGCCACCCATAAACAAGAATGTTTCCGCAATCAAAATAAGAACCCATCATCTTGCTTTGAAACTGATCGACATACGATGCTGCTTCCATCGGACTTAGCAGGAAGTTATTCCAGACATTTTCGACTGCAATTCTGACATTCAATTGTTCGGCAAGCGGGATTACTTTTTTGATCTCTTCAATGGATCTTTTCCAGCATTCATCATAACTAACTGTCTCACTTACGCGGCCGGGAACAAGCAAAACCGTATCGGCACCGTAAGCTTTGGCGTCTTCAAGACTTACCTTCATTGCTGCAACACCCTCTTCACGTACCTTGGGATCGGGATCTGACAACGGAAATTTCCAATGAAGTGCGTTGCAGACACTGGGAATAATTAAACCTGTGGCGTCACGGGCTTTTAGAACTTCATTCCTGTTGAGGTGACTCATTGGCTCAACACCTTCAAAACCTGCCAGTTTAGCAGCCTTAAATTTCTCAAGGATGGTCTTGCCTACGCCGATGCTTCCCCACATGATCCCTTTTTTCAAACTCCGTTTTGCCGGGATCAGGCTATTTGAAAAGCCCGGAATTGAAAAGGTTGAGATCGCAGCGGAAGCCATCATCGTATTCTTTGTAAATTGTCGTCTGTTCATGATATTATGAATTATTGAATATTTTCAAAAAATAGATTGACTTAAATCAGGTTGGTTTCGACACCAATGACTGGAATTGTTTCCGGAATATTTGGAACAGGTCCCATCGCATATATTTTGGGACCGAGTGAAAGGTTGGAATTCAGCATCTCCTCCCAGGTAACATCTTTTCCGGTATAGGCCGATATCCGCCCCATTATTGTTATCAGCGTTGAGTTTACCTGTGCTTCAGCGTCATTGATTGGTTTTCCGGACCTGATAGCAGTAACCAGGTTGACATGTTCCTGAACATATGGATCTTTCACTTTCCAGGTAAGATCGGTATCGCCCTCTTTCGGATAAGCGTATTTCCAGATCGGGTTTCCTTTCAGGTCGAAAATTGTGCCGTTACAATCTGCATAACCTTTTGTCCCGGTAATGATTTCCTGTTTAAGGTTGCTGCAACCGTTAATCTGACGGGCTGCACAATGGGTTTGCATCCCATTGTCGTAAACATATTCCACACTGAAGAAATCATACTGATCACCGGTCAACCGGCGTTGACGGCCACCCCAGCCCATTGCTTTTACCGGAATTTTACCTACAAACCAGTTCATTACATCTACTTCGTGAATAAACTGCTCGACAATGTGGTCGCCCGATAACCAGCAGAAATTAGCCCAGTTACGAAGCATGTATTCCATATCAGTCCATTCGGGTAATCGTTTTCTCGCCCAAAGGGCACCGCCATTGCGGACAATATTGGCACCAACTATCTCACCAATTTCACCATTAGCCACCCTGCGCCAGGTTTCCATATAATCTTTCTGAACCCTTCGGATGGTTCCGCTGACCATACTTAATCCCATTTGTGCGGCTTTTTTTGAGGAGATCAAAACCGAACGTGCGCCGACGGGATCGACAGCAACAGGTTTCTCCATAAAAATATGTTTGCCGGCATTAACAGCCGCTTCAACATGCAGCGGACGGAAATGCGGTGGTGTGCAAAGCAGCACAATATCAACTCCGGCGTCAATTACTTTCTGATAACTATCAAAACCAATAAAGCACTTTTCGTCAGCAACTTCAATCTTTCTTTCTTTCTTTAACATGGCCCTACAGGTATCCAGTTTATCCTGAAATACATCACCAAGGGCAACGATCTTTAGATTAGGCCCCGCATCAATAAAATTAATAGCTGCCCCGGTTCCCCTGCCGCCACAACCTATCAGGCCAGCCCGTAATACCTTACCATCCGGAGCCATATCCAGCATCTCGGGTAACTTTACTTCATGTCTTTTCTTCTCTGCTCCGGCGCAAGAGGCCAGTAATCCGGCAGCCCCAATTGTTCCGATTGTGCCCAAAGCGGTATTGGCGATAAACTTACGACGGCTTAAATCATTTGTGTTTTCCATATCAGGTGGGATTAATTGCAATAAAAATACTTAAATCTCATCACCTTATAAGTATTTGTGCAATTATTTTGACTTTCACCCGGCAATTTGCTGTCGGCCACTGAACCGGCTGCAAAAATTACCTGAAAATGGCGGTTGTTTACGTGCGATTTTTAGACCGACCCCTCGCGCGATCATTCGTATTAGTACGAATGAGCAAACGAGGTCTGGCAGGACAATCGTACTAGTACGAATGAGCCAACGAGACCTGGCGGGACAATCGTACCAGTACAAATGAGCAAACGAGGACTGGCAGGACAATCATCCTGGTTTGAGTGAGTCAACGAGACCTGTGTACGCTTTCGTATCTGATTTCCTGTTTTACCCATGGCATGATAAATAAAAAAAGCCTGGAAACAATAAAGTTTCACAGGCTTTTGGATCATTGAAATTGAAGCTCTTATCTGGTCAACACATATTCGAATTCATTTTCACCGGATGTAAATACGACCTCATATTCACCTCTGTCCAGTTTTGATAAATCAAATTTCTTATTAAGACTTGCTGAATCGTTCAACTTCTTTTCGAAAATCAAATTTCCACCTGCATACAATTTTAACTTCATCGCTTCTTCGTTCTGATTAAGAAACGATACTGTAAGCAAATTGTCTTTAAAAGTGAAAATGGGTTCTGTCTTCCGAACAATCTCGCCAACCTCAACGCCGTCTCTGGTAACAGTCACCAGTTGCTCGTTTGATTCACCTTCGAGTTTTACTTTCACTTCGTAAACACCGTATTCCGAATCGGAGAAATCAAATATCTTCCGTGATTCCACTTTTTCACCCTGGGCTTCACGGTGGTAAAGAACATCTCCTGCCAAATTTGAAATTGTGATTTCATACTTTTCCTCTGAATTATTTGAAATCTCCGTAAGGGCTTTACTTTCTGATTTAAGAGCAACATTGACTCTGAAATTTCCACTTGCCATTGTTCTTTCTGAAAATAGACTAACAGCAATCAATAAACCTAATGTGATAATTGTTTTCATAACGTAATTATTAAATATAAATGTACTACGCATTCAAGGTTTAGAATGTTTAGCCTGAAATTTTATAATGATAAACAGAACAGAAAACAGCATTGCAAATAACTGAAATACAACAATGAATAAGGCCATTAAGAAATCGTTAAGCGATTGGTCCCTCTGATTTAACATACCCAAAAGGGTCAAATAATGGACATTCGTTAATGAATTCTTATCATTTACCGGAAGATTTCGGGCTAAGGCAATAATCCATATCTTTGCCGCAAATCACCACTTGTTAAAAATTACGCTGATGCAGGAAAAAATAATCATACTCGACTTTGGCTCCCAATACACCCAACTGATCGGACGACGTGTCCGCGAACTCAATGTATATTGTGAAATATATCCTTTCAACCATTTTCCGGAAATTGATTCATCGGTTAAGGGGGTCATCCTTTCGGGAAGTCCCTATTCTGTGCGTGACACGAATGGTCCGCGGATTGACCTTACCAATATCAAAGGAAAATTTCCGTTGCTGGGTGTTTGTTACGGAGCACAATACTTAGCTCATTTTTTCGGCGGAGAAGTGGCCGCCTCCGACTCGCGTGAGTATGGGCGTGCAAACCTACGTGTTGTCGATAAGGAGAGTGTCTTATTACAGGGAATCAGCGAAAACTCGCAGGTGTGGATGTCGCATGGCGACACAATCGTAAGCTTACCAGAGAATTATAAAATAATAGCATCAACAGGTGACGTAGAAAATGCCGCCTATAAAATCGGTGGTGAAGATACCTACGCGATTCAATTTCATCCCGAAGTCTTTCATACAACAGAAGGGTCGAAGATTCTTGAAAACTTTCTCGTGAACGTGTGCGGTTGCAAACAGGATTGGACGCCCGATTCATTTATTGAAACCACGATTCAGCAATTGCGCGATAAGATTGGAAATGATAAAGTCGTTCTCGGACTTTCGGGTGGTGTCGATTCTTCGGTTGCCGGGGTTTTACTCCACAAGGCAATCGGGAAAAACCTTACCTGCATTTTCGTTGACAACGGATTGCTCCGTAAAAACGAATTTCAGGATGTGCTCGATTCTTATAAAGATATGGGATTGAATGTTGTTGGCGTCGATGCGACTGAACGGTTCTGGAACGACCTGAAAGGCGAGCGTGATCCGGAGACGAAACGAAAAATTATTGGCCGCGACTTTATTGAAGTGTTCGACATTGAAGCCCACCGGATTCAGGATGTAAAATGGCTCGCACAGGGCACTATTTATCCCGATGTAATTGAATCGGTTTCGGTAAACGGCCCATCGGCTACTATCAAATCGCACCACAATGTAGGCGGACTTCCAGCCAAGATGAATTTAAAAGTTGTTGAACCTTTGAATCTTCTCTTCAAAGATGAAGTCCGACGAGTGGGTCGCGCACTTGGAATCAAGCAGGAACTACTTGGAAGACATCCTTTCCCCGGACCAGGTCTTGGAATCCGTATATTAAGCGATGTAACTCCCGAAAAGGTGAGGGTTCTTCAGGAAGCAGATGCCATTTTTGTGAATGGATTGAAAGAGTGGGGACTGTATGATAAAGTATGGCAGGCCGGTGTCATGTTGTTGCCTGTTCAGTCGGTCGGTGTAATGGGCGATGAACGCACCTACGAAAATGTTGTCGCTTTGCGTGCTGTCGCTTCAACCGATGGAATGACTGCCGATTGGGTCCATCTTCCTTATGAATTTCTTGCAAAAGTGTCGAACGACATCATTAATAAAGTACCTGGCATCAACCGTGTTGTTTACGATATCAGCTCGAAACCACCAGCAACGATTGAGTGGGAGTAACCAATTTGGGAATTCGACAATGTGACAATTCGACAAAATCTTTGTCCTTCATGCCCTGAAATGGCGATAGATTGATAGCCCGGGGCTAATGATGGAAAATGAAGCAGGCACAAGGTCAAATCACTTTTCGGCGGAGCTTGCTGTAAAGTATCAAGGATTATTTCGCTTTCAGACGATCTTCTCCTGGGGTGGTGATTGTACAGTCAGGCATTCCATTTTTCTGTTTCAACCGAAATTCCACCTGTAACCGCCACAGATCTGATTTTATCGGTAAACTAAAGTGCTATGCTGATGATGTTCTCCTTTAAAAGTTGCTTCTCACCGCTCCACCTATAAGCGGACAATTGTTCCGATCCTACCACGCAGCTATCAACGCAGCAGATATTTGACTGTACGATTACAGCACCCTCGCTCAGGCAATAATGCCCCATGAAGACCGGTGGTTTATTGATATCGTAGGGTTCAAACGAAGGCGCAATTTCCTTAGGAACGGTATATTCGGGCAAAATAAATTTATTTCCAAACGAGAGATCGCGGAATGTCTTATTTACCGGAGTTTCCCACCAGTTCATCCGAAAAAGCTTACGACTCATTCCTTTGGAACATTTAAGAATCAGATCCTGCGGGCACCGGTATTCAAGTCCTTTGAGTAACCGGTAGACAATGGCTGCAGCCGGTTGTTGCATTTCATGAATCGTTCTTAAAAAATCTTTCTTCAATCTTCCCTGAGGGATAAAATTCTTGAGATAATTGATGTCGTTATCGTTCCAGTAAGCATGCGCAATTCTGATTTCTCCAAGATCGATAAAGAAAGGCAATGTACGAAACCATTTCAAATGGTCGCGCCACTCAAGATCAAAACCTTTAAATGAATTAAGGGTACTTTGAATCTGGTTTCTGTTTCCGGCAATGTGACGCGAAAGGTACATGCCAGCTGAATCCTTAATGTGATATAAAATAGCACTGTACTCATGATTGCCAAGGATGGCGAGGGCTGATCCTGCTTCTGTCATCTGCCTGACGATCTGTATGGTTTCCCTGATCTCAGGTCCACGGTTAATAAAATCACCAATGAAAATGGCTGTCCGTTCAGGATGTTGCCAGATGCCATTGCTCTTTGTGTACCCCATCGTCTTTAATAGTTTCTTTAAAAGCGAGGCAAAGCCATGTACATCACCGATTATATCATATTGCTGAGGTCTCATAGACTTCAAAATTAGAAATATTTAGTAAACAACAACCAGGTTACGGTACTGAAATAAATTAATACGGCTTATTTTCAACAAATTAAAAATGGCAGGATAACCGCTTCTGGTTCTCCTGCCATTTTAAAGACAATTGTTATTGATAGGGTAAGTTATTCTACAGGAATATCTTTATTGACATTCTTGCTACCGATTAACGCATAAAATAACAGATAAGCAAGACCTGCAACAATTACCCAGTAACTAGGCATATAACCAGCGATATCAGCAACCCATCCCTGAAGTGCAGGGAGAATACCTCCACCGCAAACCATGACCATGAAAATTCCCGAAGCAGCTGCCAGATATTTTCCCAAACCTTCAACAGCAAGGTTGAAAATTCCGCCCCACATAATCGAAGTACAAAGTCCTACTAATACAAGGAACGCTGCATTGATTGGCACTTCCAATAATCCAAATGAGGTTACACCGGCCACACTTTTCAATACAGGCATTGAAACCTGTATAGCAGCTGGAGTAAACATAGCCAACAGTACAAGTACCAGACCTAGCCCGGATGCAAAGGTAAGCATCGTTTTACTTGATACTTTTGCTCCGATTGAAGCTCCAACCAAACGGCCTATCAACATCAGGAACCAATATGTACCTGCAACGAATCCTGCAGTAGTAGCATTCATTGGATTAGGAGTATTCGGATCAACCAGAAAATAATTCAAAACACCTGGTGTACCCACTTCAACGCCAACATAGACAAAAATACCGATAGCCCCTAAAATAAAATGACGGAACTTCAAGGCACCAGCCATCAGGTTTCCCATTGGTTCAGAAGATTGCTGAGCGTGAGGTTCCGGAATATTTACAAAATACAATACAACAAATACGATCGCGAATACAGCCATTGCTGCATACATGAAGGGAAAAATATCAGTGATTCTGGCTTTTGTAGCATCTCCAATTAAAATACCAACGATCATTGGTGTAGCAGTAGCCATAACTGAATTGAAAGATCCTCCAACCTGAATCAGCTGGTTACCTTTATTACCACCACCGCCAAGAGTGTTAAGCATAGGGTTAACAACGGTATTCAACAAACACATAGAAAAACCTGCAACAAATGCGCCTGCAAGATAAACGGCAAAAGCTGAATCCTGCCCTGCATAACCTGAAAGATATTGGATACCTACTCCAACAAAGCCAACTGCAACAGCAATCAAAGCCGTTTTCTTGTAACCTATTCTTTGTAGCAAAATACCGCTTGGTATTCCCATTACTGCATAAGCAATAAAGTTGGCAGCATTCCCAAGAAGTCCTAAGAAATTAGTTACTGCAAATTGGCTCTTTAGCACAATTCCCATCGGAGCTGCCAGGTTTGTTACGAACGAAATCATACCAAAAAGCATGATCATCATGATGATTGGCACGGTGTAATTCTTGTTCTGAGTACTCTGAGTCATAATTTTAGATAAATTTATTATTAGTAATTATGTGAATTAATTTGGATTTAATGCTAACTGAAAACGTTTGAATTTTCAGTTAGCAATAATACTAATTTTTTTAGAATAACTTCTTGCCTCCGTCACCAATTTCAGCAACATAAAACACGGGTTTCAGGCCGGTTTTTTCCTGGTAGTTTTTACCAACCTGATCAATGAATGTGTCAACCGCTTCATCTTTAACAAGACTTACCGTACAACCACCAAATCCGCCTCCGGTCATACGTGTACCGATCACGCCTTTGATTTGGCGACCTTCATTAACCATCGTATCCAGTTCAAAACCTGTAACTTCATAATCGTCGCGCAAAGAATCGTGCGATGCGTTCATCAGTTTTCCAAATTCAACAAGATCACCTGCTTTTAGAAATTTTACTGCATCTTCGGTCCTTTTGATTTCGCTTACTACGTGACGGGCCCGATTCCGGACAGTAACATTTTCAATTTTATCTTCAACTTTCAGGAAGTCTTCCCATGAAATCTCACCTAAAGCTGATATTTGCCGGAACGGCTGGATCGCCTTAACGGCAGCCTGACATTCTGCTACACGTTCGTTATATTTGCCTGAATCAAGTTTGTGCGGGCTGTTAGTGTTGCTGATCACGATTTTTACGCCGTCGAGTTTGACAGGTACTAAATCGTAAGCTAATGTGTCGCAATTGAGAAAAACGGCATGGTCTTTCTTTCCCATCGCAGAGACGAACTGATCCATGATTCCGCAATTAACAAGTGCATATTCATGTTCTGCTTTTTGACCCATCAGCGCCAGTTCGATCTTGTCGATGCCGAAACCATACATGTCGTTGATTGCAACACCCGTAACCACTTCAAGCGCGGCCGATGACGACAATCCTGCACCCGTTGGAACATCGCCATAAAATAACATATCTGCACCTTTATCGAAGGTCAGACCTTTTTTCATAAACTGTGCAAAAACGCCGATCGGATAATTAACCCATTCTTTACCAATGGCTACATTTAAATCTTCGACTTTTACTTCTGCCACAAATGGCATATTTACGGAAGCAAATTTCACTGTTTTACGGTCAGTTTTGCGGATTAGACAATAGATTCCGAAACTAAGCGCACAAGGAAATACAAATCCACCATTGTAGTCGGTATGTTCGCCAATAAGATTTACGCGACCCGGTGAGAAATAGCCACTTACTTCTCCTTCGCCAAATTTTTCAATAAATTTTGCTTTTAATTGTTCGATAGTCATATTTATAAATAATTAAAGTTTTAACTGGTAGGTACTGGTAGGGGCAAATGTATTATAATTTGACGGTAATGTGGGGACATAAAAAATGTTTTAGAGCAGATTTTGATTCAAGGATTGTCAGACCTGGTGAACGGAGGGTCTTTCTTTTTTAATATGCAATGTATGTTGCTGACAAATGGCGACTGGCAACTAGCGGCTGGCTACTTGCCAACTGTAGGTTAGTCAATTTTACAGAGTACTTCATGATTGGCAGCGTTAGCAAGCGGCCAGTTGCAAACAGCCTGAAGTCAGTTTCAGGATTCAGAGCGATTTTCTCAGGATAAGCTTCGAAGGGTTTCTTATTTTTATGTTTTTGTGATTTAATATCATATCTGCCAGTGTCTTTCCCATCTGAATGAAATCGGTTGATATCGTTGTGATTCCTCCGGCTACCACCTCTTTCAGCATCGTATCGTTAAACGAAACAAGGCCAACATCCCTGCCAAGCTGAAGGTCCATTGCGGCAGCGTTCTTCACAATTCTTACCAGGTTGCGATCCGAAACGACAATATAAGCCTCACCTTTTTGAACATTCCTTTTCTCGACAGAACGTAGAACTTCGGACTTCATATTCCAATCAGTACAAAATCTTTGGAAACCTGCGACGCGCTCTTCAGGCTCTTTTCCACCGGGGAAAACCATAATCAATTTCTGATATTTGCAAAAAAGTTCTTTGCCTGCCATCATCCCATCGTAAACATCCTTCTCAAAATCCTGATAGATTACAGGGTACTCGTAAAGATCGGGTTTGAGACGATCGAGTATAAATACCTTGTCGGAAGGTAGCTGTCTGACAACTTCGATCGAATTATTGAAAGTGGCAGGCATAATAATATAAGCGCTGTACTTTCCCACCGAGCTTTCAATTAATTCTTTGTAAACATGGTAGTTGAAATGGTGGAAATAGATATCTACATTGATCCGGTTATCCAGGCGCTCAAGAAATGAGGTGTATAAATCTTCCTTGAATACATTTAACTCATCAAAAAGCAGAAAAACCTGCCTGTCAAAATTCAGATCAGTCTTTTCAATGTAATAGCCTTTCCCGGGAACGGTAATCACAATTCCACGCGACCGTAACTCGTTAAAGGCGAGCATTACTGTGTCGCGCGAAAGGGATAATTCTCCGCAAATCTGATTGATTGAAGCAATTTTATCACCTTTCTTAAGAATCCCTTGCTCGATAGCCATACATACCGAATTGATGATCTGTCTGTATTTCGGAATTCCGGTGGCTTCGTCAATATTGAAGATATTTGTAATATTCACAACGGTTGGTTTTTTCAGGCAATAAAAATATGTTTTTTTTATATTTATCTTTACGTTTGTCAACAGATAACTAAATTTCATTTTATGGAACTAAAACGTGATGTTTTCGGAAACGCCCGCAGAGGCGAAAAGGTCTTCTTATACACACTGCGCAATGATCATGGTATCACCATCAAAATTACAAATTACGGAGGAATTGTAACCTCAATTGAAACACCTGACAAAAACGGCAAAAAAGCAAACATTGCTTTAGGTTTTAAGTCACTTGAGGACTATCTCACCGATGCGTATATCGAAAATGGACCCTATTTTGGATGCATAGCAGGAAGATATGCCAACCGGATTGCCAAAGGAAAGTTTTCTATCGACGGAAAAGAGTATACCCTTCCTGTTAATAATGGTGAAAACTGTCTGCACGGCGGAATTACCGGATTTGATAAGGTTATCTGGGTTCCAAATCTGATCGAGAAACCCGATCTTGTTGGTGTTGAGCTAAAATATCGCAGTGTACATATGGAAGAAGGTTTCCCGGGAAACCTTGACCTTACCCTGACCTACACCCTGAATCATAAGAACGAGTTTCATATTGACTATAAAGCAACTACCGACCGCGAAACTGTCATTAACCTGACAAATCACACCTACTTTAATCTTACCGGAAATAGTGAGACCAAAATACTTGAACATACGCTTCATCTCAATGCAAAAACTAAAACCGTAAATGATGAAGGGTTGATTCCAACCGGAGAAATTGCAGATGTTGCAGGAACTCCATTTGATTTTACAACCCCCGCAACTATCGGATCACGCATCGCAGGGTTACCTGATGGTTATGATTGCAATTTTGTCCTGAATAATCCGAATGGCAAGCTCGTGAAAGCTGGCATTTTGTCGGAAGAAACGTCGGGCAGAACGGTGGAGGTGTCTACAACTGAGCCTGGAATACAATTATATACGGGCTATTATATTCCGGAAATGACAGGTAAGAATGGCGAAAAGCTTGGACGATTTGCCGGTCTCGCACTTGAAACGCAGCATTTCCCTGATTCTCCAAACCACCCCGAATTCCCATCCACATCGCTAAGACCGAGTGAGGTCTTTAAATCTAAAACAGTTTACAAATTCGGCACTAATTTATAACCAGTTAAAACTTCTGATACAAAATCTGTAGCTCATAGTTACAGATTTTGTTTTCATGGATAGTTGATTGTTTTAAAGATATTAACCTCTTTTCCCACCATCACTGAAGGGTATAAAAACGAAAAAATGCGAACACTGATCGAACTTTTTGAATCAAGTACTGTGAAATTTCCGAATAATCCGTTGCTTTGGGAAAAGCCGATAGATCGTTATATACCCTCTACTTACCTTGAGATTCGTCAGCAGGTTTACGCTTTTGGTGCGGGATTAATGTCGCTTGGACTTCAGAAACAGGAACGGGTGGGACTCCTTTCTGAAGGGAGAAATAACTGGTTGGTTAGTGAACTGGGCATTTTCTATTGTGCAGGAGTGAATGTTCCGTTATCTGTGAAGTTAGAAGCAGTGGAACTTAAGTTCAGGTTGGCTCATTCAGGAGCGAGGATGGTGATTGTTTCAGCAGGACAGGTAGCAAAAATAAATGAAGTTATCAGCGATCTCCCTGATATCGATTACGTTATTCATCTCGATCCGATTGAAAAACCAGGGCTTAAAGATCTCTTTTTTGAAGATTTACAGGCGCGGGGACTTGAATTTCTGAAATCAGAAGAGAATCAGAAGAAGTTTGAAGCTGTTTGGAAAAATGTACAACCTGACGATACGGCCACCATCTCATACACCTCAGGAACTACATCTGATCCTAAGGGCATTATGCTTACCCAGCTTAATTATGCTGCAAATGTTGTGCAGGCAAACACGGTTTTGGAAATTTTGGAAAATTACAAAACATTGGCTGTACTTCCATGGGATCATGTTTTTGCGCATACTGCTTGTCTTTACTCTTTTATGCTCAACGGTGCTTCAATTGGGTCTGTTCAGACCGGACGATCTCCTATGGAAACACTTCGGAATGTACCTGTTAATATTCAAGAGTTTAAGCCCGATATCCTAATGAGCGTTCCTGCATTGTCAAAGAACTTCAGGAAGAACATTGAAAAAGGAATTCAGTCCAAAGGGAAAATTACCGAAATGTTATTTAAACACGGTTTAAAAGTGGCCTATCTCTATAACGGTAATGGATGGAACCGTGGCAAAGGCTGGCGTGCGCTGCTTAAACCTGAATATGCATTTCTGGATAAAATTCTGTTTGCTAAAATCCGCGAAGCATTTGGCGGCAACCTGAAATTCTTTATCGGTGGCGGGGCATTGCTCGATACTGAACTTCAACGATTTTTCTTTGCAATTGGTACGCCTGTTTACCAGGGTTATGGTCTTACGGAGGCTGCACCGGTCATTTCCGCTAATTCGCCTAATGCCGTAAAATTTAGTTCTTCGGGCAAAACTGTTCAATATCTTGAAACTAAAATTTGTGATGTTGATGGTGTAATACTTCCTGCCGGAGAAAAAGGCGAAATCGTTGTAAAAGGCGAAAATGTGATGAAAGGTTACTGGAAGAATCCCAAAGCTACAGAAGAGACTTTGAAAGATGGCTGGTTATATACTGGTGATTTAGGCTATTTATCTGCAGATGGTTATCTCTATGTCCTGGGCCGTTTCAAAAGTTTGTTAATTGGTAACGATGGCGAAAAATTCAGCCCGGAAGGTATTGAAGAAGCCATTATTGACCAATCGACCTATATTGATCAGGCGATGCTTTACAACGACCAGAACTCGTATACAGTCGGATTTATTGTACCCAATATTCAGGCTATCAACCGGAGTTTAATTAAGCATGGAATAGAACCGGGAACAAACGAAGGAAACCTGAAGTCACTCGAAATCATAAAGCTGGAGATTGATGCTTACCGAAAAGGAGGTAAATTCGAAGGGCAGTTTCCTGAAAGATGGCTGCCAACTGCAATTGTCGTTCTTCCTGAGGCATTTACGGAGCAAAACCATTTGTTGAACAGTACCTTAAAAATGGTAAGAGGAAAGATTACTGAATATTTCAAATCAGAAATGGTTTACATCTACACCCCTGAAGCAAAAGAAATTATAAATAGCAAAAACATGGAATCCATTAAGCGATGGAATAAATAGTCGGAAGTTTATTCTTCTGAATTCCAGAAGTGTGAACATGAACCGAATGTTATTTGTTGTCTTTCTAAATTTGTTGAATATGACCAGCGAAAAAGAGACAGCACGTGTGGAGGCATTCAGCGATGGCGTTTTTGCAATTGCAATTACCTTGCTTATTCTGGAAATCAAAGTCCCAAAGATGGATATACATATGACGAACAGTCAATTGTTTAATTCGCTCGTAAATTTGTGGCCTTCCTACTTCGCTTTCTTACTTAGTTTCATAGCTGTTCTGATCATGTGGATTAATCATCACGGTTTTTTCAAATACCTGAAGACCATTAACTCCAAATTCCTTTATGCAAATGGATTTCTGCTTTTGATGGTGACTTTTATCCCATTTCCTACTGCGGTTTTGGCTGAACACATCAATTCTCCTGCGTGCAATGTATCTTCTGCATTTTATTGTGGGGTGATGGTTCTGGTAAGCGTTGCATTTAATGTTCTTTGGTTTACGACGGCTTACAAAAGAGCCCTTGTTAAAGATGAAATTTCGGATGCTCTTATTATCAAAATTCGTAATGCTTACTGGTTTGGATTTTTCGTTTACCTGGCATCCTTTATTGTTTCCTTTTTTTATGCGATAACAGGACTGCTCATTTGTATATCGCTCTGGATTTTCTGGATTGTTCTCGATTATAATAGGATAGGCAGTAGAACTGCGCATAAAAAGTATATTTTATAACCTTCAAAAATTTCAATTATGGCGAATACTATTCTTCACAAAGCAGAAACCCGCGGCCATGCAAATCATGGCTGGCTCGATAGTCATCACACTTTTAGTTTTGCAAATTACTACAATCCGGAAAGGATGGGTTTTGGGACATTGAGGGTTTTAAACGACGACCGCGTTGATCCGGGTAGGGGCTTTGGCAACCATCCGCACGATAACATGGAGATTATCTCGATTCCATTATCCGGTGATCTCGAGCACAAAGACAGCATGGGTAATGTGGCTGTTATCAAAAGCGGTGATATCCAGGTGATGAGCGCCGGCACCGGAATCACGCACAGCGAATACAATAAAAACACAGATCGCGTATGCAAATTTCTCCAGATTTGGGTGATTCCTAATCAACGAAATGTAAAACCGCGCTATGATCAGATTACACTCGACACGGAAGAACTTCACAATAAATTACAACAGATTGTCTCTCCATATCAGGATGATGAGGGAGTCTGGATTCACCAGAACGCCTGGTTTCATCTTGGTAATTTTGATAAAGATATTGAAGTTCAGTATCAAGTGAAACTTGCCGGTAATGGCGTTTATGTTTTTGTGATCAATGGTCAGTTCACAATAGAGAATATCAACCTCAATACACGAGATGGGCTTGGTATTACAGAGGCTACTGGCTTTACGATTAAGTCGGGCTCGCAGGATTCAGAAATTTTATTGATGGAAGTGCCGATGAAGTTTTAATTCAATTGAAATAACTCACCGGAATGTAATATGTGAAAATGAATTTTGCAACCCATGAGGCCTGCAAAGCGGTTATGAGATGTGCCGTCTTATTCTAAAGGATCGTAAATCTGGCTGGATTATTTTACACGTAATTTAATTAATTGGATTTTTGATATGCTCTGATGAAAAATTGTATACATTTGTTTCGTCAAAACACGAAATGAATTTTAAATGCCAAACAAAGTAAGATATTTCACAGACAATCAGGAGAAATTAGCCCGCTATGGCAAGGCGCTTTCACACCCTGTGAGGGTTTTCATTCTCGATTACCTTGCGAATAACATCAATAAGTGTTGCTACAGTGGCGATATGGCCGAAGAATTACCAATTGCACGTTCGACACTTTCGGAACACCTAAAAGAATTGAAAAAAGCCGGATTGATTCAGGGAGAAATAAATCCGCCATTCATCAAATACTGTATCAACCGCGAAAATTGGCAGGAAGCACAGCAGATGCTAAATCTATTCTTTAAACGATAAAAAATTTAATCGCATATATCGGGAATAAACGAAATTCTAAATCATCAAATTATATGAATATTAAAATTTTAGGTACTGGTTGCCCCAAGTGTAAAACACTCGAAAAACTCACGCGCGAAGTAGTCGAGCAGAATGGAATTGCAGCCACCATTACCAAGGTGGAAGACATAGTAGAAATCATGAAGTATGGTATCATGTCAACTCCGGCGCTGGTTGTTAACGAAAAAGTTGAAATTAAAGGACGGGTTCCCTCATTGGATGAAATCAGGAAAGTACTAATCAAATAATCATCGAAATGAAAAAAATATTCTTATAAGCTTTACCTTAATAGTGATGAGCAGTCTTTTGTGTAATGCTCAAACTTCAAAAACAGCAACCCAAAGTTCCGTATCGGCTAAAGTTGAAGCCTATTATTTTCACATGTCAACGCGATGTGTTACCTGTAAGGCTGTTGAAGCGGAGGCAAAAAAGAATTTGGAATCGCTTTATGGCGAAAAAGTGACTTTTCAGGCTATTAATCTTGAAGATGACGCCAATAAAGCAATTGTTGAGAAACTGAAGATTTCGGGTCAGACACTCTTACTCTTGAAGAGAGATACCAAGATTAATCTCACCAACGAAGGATTTATGTACGCTGTGAATAATCCTGTAAAGTTTAAATCCATCATCAAGGAAAAAGTTGACGGTCTGTTAAAATTGTAGTCAATGGAATTCCTTACGAATCTTTTGGACAACAGTACAATGCCATGGCTCTCGGCATTGGTGCTGGGTTTAATGACTGCCATTAGTCCGTGTCCTTTGGCGACAAATATCACAGCTGTGGGTTTTATCAGCAAAGACATTAAAGATCGCAACCGTGTTTTTATCAACGGAGTACTTTATACGTTAGGTCGCGCAATTTCCTATACAGCAATTGCTTTAATTATTTATTTCGGCGCCGACCAGTTTAAGTTTTCGGGTATCTTTCAAGTCTATGGCGAAAAACTCCTTGGTCCATTGCTGATTATTATCGGACTGTTTATGCTCGATGTGATCAAAATAAAGTTTCCGGGTATGAGTGGACTAACGTCCAGGATGGAGAATAAAACCAAATGGGGATACCTGGATGCTATTTTACTTGGTCTGGTTTTCGTACTGGCTTTCTGTCCATACAGCGGCGTACTTTATTTTGGAATGTTAATACCAATGACTGTTGCAAGTGCCTCTGGATTATATCTTCCAATCGTTTTTGCACTGGCTACCGGTATACCCGTTATTATTTTCGCATGGATCTTGGCTTATACTGTATCAGGTATCGGCACTGCCTACAACAAAGTTAAAACCTTCGAAATCTGGTTCAGACGGATTATTGCGGTGCTCTTTATTCTGGTTGGTATTTATTACATTTTAAGATCCATTATTTAATGGAAACCAATACGATGAGTAAAATTATCTGTTATTGCAAGAATATAACAATACTTGAAATTGAACAAGCTATTTTGAAAGGTGCTAAAACACTTGATGATATCCAGGCAATAACCAGTGCATGTACAGGCAATAAATGCAAAGAATTAAACCCTTCGGGAAGATGTTGCTCCGAAGATATTAAAGTAATTCTAAACGATACCGGCTCAAAAGCCATTAGCCATTGTTGTTGCAGTAAGTAAAAAAATGTAAAAACTCATTTCGCGATTATTCGAAATGAAAAGATTGCTAATTATGAAGTTGAATAAAAATATAGTTATCCCTTTGCTGTTGTTACCGGTCTGGTACCTGATTTATCACAATCTGCAACCGATGACCGATTGGCTGATTGATTCGGAATTGGAACTTATAAAAGGTGCGCATTTAACTGAAGCATTGCGGTTCTTCGTTTTCGAATTCCCCAAAGTGATGCTGCTACTCACACTTATTATCTTCTTTGTCGGAATTATCCGAACCTATTTCACACCTGAACGAACCCGGAAAGCACTCGAAGGAAGGAAAACATTTACCGGCAACGTAATGGCTGCAACTCTGGGAATTGTCACCCCATTTTGTTCTTGTTCTGCGATTCCGTTATTTTTAGGATTTGTTGAATCTGGTGTTCCGCTTGGGGTCACGTTTTCCTTTCTGATCGCCGCCCCTATGATCAACGAAGTTGCAATCATTCTTTTATATGGCATGTTCGGTTGGAAGGTTGCCGCAATTTATGTCGGAACCGGATTGGCCATTGCAATCATTGCCGGTTGGATTATTGGTTTGCTGAAACTCGAAAAATGGGTAGAACCCTGGGTTTTTCAGACCCCCATGGGAGAAAGTGGGATGGAAGAAGAGAAACTCACCTTTGCAAAACGGATCAGTCTCGGGTACGATGATGTGAAAGAAATTCTCGGCAAAGTCTGGATATATGTTGCATTGGGAATCCTTGTCGGTGCCGGTGCTCATGGGTATGTTCCTGAAGAATTTATGGCTGCCTTAATGGGTAAATCGACCTGGTATTCGATTCCACTTTCCATTCTGATTGGTATCCCATTGTATTCCAATGCTGCCGGAATCGTCCCAATTGTTTCGGTGCTGATTGAGAAAGGAGCTTCGCTTGGAACTGCGCTGGCATTTATGATGGTGGTGATTGGCCTCTCGCTTCCCGAAATGGTTATCTTGCGAAAAGTATTGAAGCTCCCGTTAATATTCACCTTCATTGGTATTGTTGGAATCGGGATAATGATCGTCGG
>JANXZJ010000175.1 GCA_025355585.1 Mariniphaga sp.
TTAAGAACACATGAAGCATTATTCATCAAACGTTACCGATAGCCAATGGATGCTATTACAAGGCATTTTAAGTGACAACCGCAAAAGAAAGCATTCTTTGCGAGATATTTTTAATGCCATCTTTTATTTGCTTAAAACAGGCTGCCAATGGCGTATGTTGCCAGGCTGTTTTCCAAAATGGGAGCTGGTTTATTACTACTTTACCAAATGGAAGAACACTGGTGTCATCGAACAAATACATGAATTGTTACGTGACAAAATACGCAAGAAAGCAGGGAGAGAAATCTCTCCTGGTTTGGCTCTTATTGATAGCCAGTCTGTTAAAACAACACGGCTAGGTGGTGAGAACCGAGGAGTTGACGGAGGCAAAAAGATCAAAGGCCGCAAACGTCATATCATTACTGATACGATGGGTTTGCTCCTCGCCGTTGTTGTTCATGCCGCGAACGTGCATGACAGCAAAGGTGCAACTGATGTAATTGCCTTGCTCAAAGGTAGGTTCAAAAGATTAGTCAAGATCGTTGCTGATGGTGGTTATCGTGGTGAACTCATTGAGAAAACCAAAACCGCATTCGGCTGGATACTTGAAATTGTCTTAAGATCAGACCATTCAAGTCAATTTGTCGTGACACCCCAAAGATGGGTCGTTGAAAGAACGTTTGCATGGTTTGAAAGCTACCGAAGGCTTAGTAAAGACTTTGAATATCTTACAGATACAAGCGAAGCTATGATCCAATTTGCAATGATCAAATTAATGCTTAATCGAATTAAAAAATAAAATTTAAACAGTTTCTAAGTCTTTTGAGTCATTTATATTATCTGATTCTATCATTTAGCAACTGGCTGTTGGCACCTGGCTTTCGGCTGCAAGACCTTGAATAACGAATTAAATCCTAACTTAAAATCCGATCGCTTTCAGATTTAAACCGCACCGTTCATCAAGTCCAAACATTAAATTCATGTTTTGAACGGCCTGACCTGAAGCACCTTTCAGCAAATTATCAATGCAAGAAATGATCATGAGCTTATTGCCATGTTTCTCAATGTAAATCAGCGCTTTATTGGTATTAACCACTTGTTTCAGATCTGGATTTTCGTGGGCCATATTCACAAACGGATGTGAGGTGTAGAAATCGGAATAGATTGAATTCGCCTCCTCCAAAGTGCCTTCATATTTTGTATAGGCGGTCACAAAAATTCCCCGGGTATGATTTCCCCGGACCGGGATGAAATTAACATCCTTGGCGAAACCGGGCTGAGCCTGTTTCAGACTTTGACAAATTTCGCCAAGATGCTGGTGTTCAAATGCTTTATAAACCGACAAATTATTGTCGCGCCAGCTGAAATGGGAAGTTTTTGTAGGTGCCTGTCCTGCACCGGTTGATCCGGTAATGGCATTTATATGAACTTCGTCGATCAGCAATCCTGCAGAAGCAAGCGGAAGCAATGCCAGTTGAATTGCAGTAGCAAAACATCCGGGATTGGCTATTTTAGTTGCAACCCGAATTTTCTCGCGGTTAAGTTCAGGCAATCCATATACAAAATCGTTCCCTTTGCGTTTGAGCCTGAAATCGTGACTCAAATCAATGATTTTTACACACTGCGGAATTACGGCACCATTCAAATAATCAATCGATTTACCATGACCAGAGCATAAAAATACCACGTCCGTTTTATCAAAATCGATATCCCTGAATATCAAATCCGTGTCTCCAAGAAGATCTGTATGAACAGCTGAAACACGTAGTCCGTTGTTACTGCTGCTCTGAATGTATTTCAATTCGGCTGCCGGATGATAAAGCAAAATGCGGATCAACTCACCGGCAGTATAACCGGCTCCGCCAACTATTCCGATCCTGATTTTATTCGCTTCTGGCATTATTTGTTATTTACAGAATGATAGATTTTCAACTGGTTAGCCAATATTTTAGTGAACCCTTTTGCATCATCGGCAGTCCAACCCTTGTTCATTTCACCGTATTGACCGAATTCCGAATTCATCAAATCGTGTTCTGATTCAATTCCAACTAACTGATAACAATAAGGTCGCAGGTTGATAATAACTTTACCTGTCACATTTTCCTGGCTGTTTTCGAGGAATTTCTCGATGTCGCGCATGACAGGTTCGAGGTACATTGCCTCGTGCAAAAACATCCCATACCAATTGCCCAGCTGCTCTTTCCAGTATTGCTGCCATTTTGTAAGCGTGTGTTTTTCAAGCATCTGATGTGCTTTTATAATCAGCATCGGCGCTGCTGCTTCAAATCCGACCCGACCTTTAATACCGATAATCGTATCGCCGATGTGCATATCGCGACCGATGGCCCATGCCGAACCCAACCGCTCGACTTCGTTAATTGAATCGACCGGATTGCGATGGGTTTTGCCATTGACACCTCTAAGTTGTCCTTTTAGAAATTCCAGCGTAATTGTCTCTTCACCTTCTTTCTGAAGATGAGTCGGATATGCCTCTTCTGGTAATGTTTGGTCACTGTGAAGCGTCTCTTTACCGCCAATACTTGTGCCCCAAAGACCTTTATTAACCGAATAAGCCATTTTTTCGAAATTATCGACAATGCCGTGTTTGCGCAGATAATTGATTTCAGCATCACGCGACAGTTCCAGGTCACGCGTTGGGGTAATAATTTTAATTTCGGGTGCAAGTACCTCAAAAGCAAGGTCAAAACGGATCTGATCGTTACCGGCACCGGTGCTTCCGTGTGCAACATGAGTCGCTCCAATACTTTTGGCGTATTCAATCACGGCCAGCGCCTGGAAAATACGTTCGGAACTGACCGAAATTGGATAGGTATTATTTCTCAACACATTGCCATACACCATATACCGTATACCCTTATTATAATACTCGTCGGTGACGTCAATTGTTTTGTGTGATTTTACACCCAGTGAATAGGCCTTTTTTTCGATTGCAGCAAGTTCTTCCTTCGAAAATCCCCCTGTGTTTGCAATCGCTGTGTGAACTTCCATCCCTTTTTCGACTGACAGATATATTGCACAAAACGAAGTATCTAACCCTCCGCTAAATGCCAAAACTACTTTTTCCTTCATGAGAATATGTTTTTTATAAATTACTTCGATCTTTGATTTGAATAACAGATTGTTATCAATGTCCTAAGATAATAATCTTTTTCCAGTCGATGACTGAAAAATGCAGTTTTTCGTTTTTCCGTTTTTCAAGCCACTCTTTGTAAATCTTGAAAGGAGTTTTTGGTTTCTTCTTCTTCTCTTCCCACGCCGGGTCATATAACATCCCTGTGCACAAACATTTGGTTTTATTCATTCGAAGCAGGATGTCGTAATTAACACAACTCTGACATCCTTTCCAAAACTGCTCATCATCAGTCAGCTCAGAGAAGGTAACGGGGCGATAACCCAATTCAGAGTTAATTTTCATCACAGCAAGACCGGTCGTTAGACCAAAAAGTTTGGCCTCTGGAAATTTAGATCGCGACAACTGGAAAGCCATCATCTTTATGCTTCTGGCCAGGCCATGACCACGGTAATCCCAATGGACAATCAATCCTGAGTTCGCCACGTACTTTCCGTCATTCCAGGTCTCAATATAACAAAACCCCGCAAATTTCTCACCTTCAAGGGCAATGATCGCCTTTCCCTCCGATATTTTAGAGGCAATATATTCGTGTGTGCGTTTGGCAATCCCTGTACCACGTTCGAGGGAGGCTTTCTCAATTGTATCATTTATTTCGTCAACGTACCGAAGATGTTGTTCCCCGGCTACCATTATCTGAATATCAGGTTTTTCCTGAATATCTTCCTTTTTCTTAAATATCATGGTTTTAAAAATAACTTCAATTAAATTTTACTTTCAAGTTTGGGCATTATATTCTTTAATGCCTGTATCAGATCGTTGCGACCGACACCTTCGCGCATGATCAGCAAAATGGTGTCATCGCCTGCCACCGTTCCCAGAATTTCGATAGGGTTCGCTTTATCAATCATGATGGCAACACTATTGGCATATCCGGGTAAGGTTCTGATTACCCCCAAATTTGCGGAGAACTCAATCCCCATCACGCCATCTGCCAAAAAATCAAGTCTCGATGCTTCTGAATTACTCTGCTGATTTACAGGATTATTGCCAGCGAGCCGATAGATATATCCGCTCTTTACATCGCTCGCTTTTATCACCTGCAGCGATTTCAGATCACGCGAAAGCGTCGCCTGAGTAACGTCGCATCCGATCTCCTGTAAACGGATTTGCAGGTCGTCCTGACTACTGATTACCTCTTCTGAGATAATCTTTTTAATCATTTGAATTCTTTGTGACCGATCCATCATAAGTGAATTTTTATTCTATCAAAGAGTGCAATTTTATACATTAATTTTGAATTGTCGCATATATATGCATATTTATTTAATTTTAAGGCCGTATATTAAATTAATGTGAATAATTATAAATTTTCAGGAATGGCTTTGTGAGTTTAACAGAATTAGACTACTTTTGGACTGTGCGACATCAACTAAGAATATCGATGAAGAAGACGCCCGGGAATGCGTTTTTGCTACTGATTAAAAGGTAGTGAAAACGCATTTTTTTTGAGAATTAAGTATTTGAATATAAGTTAATAAGAGAAAAACAAGCGTATAATGCGAAAAGTAAAACTGATTCTTGAGGATGGAACAGTGTTGGAAGGGAAATCGTTCGGCTACGAAAAGTCGGTTGCCGGGGAGGTTGTTTTCTACACTGCAATGACCGGATATCCCGAAAGTCTGACTGATCCTTCCTACACAGGACAAATACTTGTTTCAACCTATCCTTTGATCGGGAATTATGGCGTTCCAAAAGATCTGATGGAAGATGGGGTACACAAACATTTTGAATCAAACAAGATCCATATCACGGCTTTGATCGTCTCTGACTATTCGGTTGGCTTCAGCCATTGGAATGCGACAATGAGCCTTGGAGACTGGTTGAAATCACAGCATATTCCTGGGATCTATGATATTGACACCCGTTTGTTGACGAAGATCCTACGCGAAAAAGGATCGCTGCTCGGAAAGATTGAGTTTGAAGATGAGGCGATTGAATTTTTTGATCCAAACCTTGTAAACCTGGTCGCAATTGCCAGTACCGACTTCGTGGAGACTTACGGAGATGGGGAATACAAAATCGTACTTGTTGACTGTGGCGTAAAAAACAATATTATCCGCTGTTTGCTAAAACGTAATGCAACGGTGACCAGGGTTCCGTGGAATTACGATTTCACACAGCTCGACTACGATGGTCTCTTTCTTACCAACGGTCCTGGAGATCCTGCGATGTGCGAAATCACAGTCAAATATATCAGGAAAGCGATTGAGCAAGAGAAACCGATTATGGGGATATGTCTTGGCAACCAATTGCTTGGATTGGCAGCGGGAGCAGAAACTTACAAATTGAAGTATGGTCACCGGAGTCATAATCAACCGGTTTTGCTCAAAGGTACAAACCGCTGTTTTATCACTTCCCAAAATCATGGTTTTGCCATTGCCGACGAAACGCTGCCCGAAGAGTGGGAGTCGATGTTTGTAAATGTGAATGACAATACCAACGAAGGAATCCGGCACAAATCAAAACCGTTCTTCTCGACACAATTCCACCCGGAAGCCTCGTCAGGCCCGGTTGATACTGAATACCTGTTTGATGATTTTATTGAAAGTGTAAAAAAAAATAAGTCGGCTAAATGATCAACTCATCCATCAAAAAAGTGATTGTCCTCGGCTCGGGGGCATTGAAAATCGGAGAAGCCGGAGAATTTGATTATTCAGGTTCTCAGGCACTGAAAGCATTAAAAGAAGAGGGTGTCTTCACAATCCTGATTAACCCTAATATAGCGACTATTCAGACCTCGGAGGAGATTGCTGATAAAATCTACTTTCTCCCGGTGACTGCCTACTTTGTTGAAAAAGTTATTGAAAAAGAAAAACCGGATGGGATTTTGCTCGCATTCGGAGGACAAACTGCCCTGAACTGTGGTGTTGACCTTTTCAGACAAGGAATTCTTGAAAAACACAATATTAAGGTGGTTGGAACTCCGGTTCAGTCGATCATCAATACCGAAGACCGCCAGATTTTTTCGGACATTCTGCACGAAATTGACGTTCTGACACCGAGAAGTGTTGCCTGCGACACGATCGAAAAAGCAAGAGAAGCCGCTAAAAAACTTGGTTTTCCGTTGATTATCAGAGCAGCATACACCCTCGGAGGTTTAGGTTCCGGATTCTGCTCGAACGAGGAAGAATTAAATAAACTGGCCGAAAACGCTTTTAGTTATTCACCACAAATTTTGGTTGAAGAATCGATCAAAGGCTGGAAAGAGGTTGAATATGAGGTTGTCCGCGATATCTACGACAATTGCATCACCGTTTGTAACATGGAAAACTTCGACCCGCTCGGAATTCATACAGGTGAGTCGATTGTTGTTGCACCCTCACAGACCTTGTCGAACGACGAATACCATAAACTGCGCTCTCTTTCGATTAAGATTATCCGAAAAATCGGTGTAGTCGGAGAGTGCAATGTTCAGTTTGCGCTTGATCCAAACTCTGAAGATTACCGCGTCATCGAAGTAAATGCCCGTCTGTCGAGATCTTCAGCATTGGCTTCAAAAGCAACAGGTTATCCACTTGCATTTGTCGCTGCAAAACTTGGACTTGGATATGGACTGCACGAACTCAAAAATTCGGTCACCAAGGTAACGACTGCCTGTTTTGAACCGGCACTCGATTATGTGGTAGTTAAAATTCCACGCTGGGATCTGAATAAATTTGTGGGCGTTTCGAAAACGCTGGGGTCAAGCATGAAATCGGTTGGCGAAATAATGGCCATTGGACGTTCGTTTGAAGAAGCCATCCAAAAAGGTATCAGGATGGTTGGCGGCGGAATGCACGGCTTTGTCGGAAACCGGGGCGAGATGGAGATTGACAACATTGATGAGGAGTTGAAAAATCCAACCGATCGCCGGATTTTCGCAATTGCCGAAGCGATGAACAAAGGCTATTCGGTCGATAAAATCTGGGAAATCACCCGGATTGACAAATGGTTTCTTCAGAAACTCGAAAATATTTACCGTCTTCGCAATGAACTGATCAGCTATAACTCACTTGAAGAATTACCTGTTGAATTGTTGCAACTCGCTAAAAAACAAGGATATTCCGATTTCCAGATCGCCAGACTGGTTCTTAAAAGCAAAGATAAGTTGCAAAACGAGGATAACCTGAAGGTCAGGGCGTTTCGGAAAAAAATGGGAATCATTCCATTCGTCAAACAAATCGATACGCTTGCCGGAGAGTATCCTGCGCAGACCAACTACCTGTATATCACCTACAACGGATCGGAACATGATGTTGAATTTCAGCATGATAACAAATCGGTCATCGTTCTTGGTTCAGGTGCCTATCGCATCGGTTCTTCTGTCGAATTCGACTGGTGTTCAGTCAATGCAGTGAGCACAATCCGGAAAGAGGGTTTCCGCTCCATCATGATTAATTATAATCCGGAAACTGTCTCAACCGACTACGATACCTGCGACAGGCTCTATTTTGATGAACTCACACTCGAAAGGGTGCTCGATATCTGCGATCTTGAACAACCGTTGGGAACTGTCCTTTCGATGGGTGGACAGATTCCAAACAACCTGGCAATGAAGTTGCATCAACAGGGAGTTCCGATCCTTGGAACCACCGCCGAAAAGATTGACAACGCCGAAGACCGGAATAAATTTTCGGCGATGCTTGACCGTCTTGAGGTTGACCAGCCAAAGTGGAGCCAACTTACAACTATTGATGATATCAACCGATTTGTCGATGAGGTAGGATTTCCTGTGCTGATCCGTCCGTCATACGTACTTTCGGGTGCTGCCATGAACGTTGTTTCGAACAAAGATCAGTTACACCACTTCCTTACGCTCGCGACAAAAGTTTCGAAAGAACACCCTGTCGTTGTTTCGGAGTTTATCGAAAATGCGAAAGAGATTGAGGTTGATGCTGTTGCAAAAGACGGTGAGATAGTTGCTTATGCGATCTCCGAACATGTCGAATTTGCAGGTGTGCACTCGGGAGATGCTACAATTGTTTTCCCTCCTCAAAAACTCTACATCGAAACCATCCGAAGGATTAAAAAGATATCTCGTAAGATTGCCAAGGCACTCGAAATCACCGGGCCATTCAACATTCAGTATCTTGCCAAAGACAACGATATCAAGGTGATTGAATGTAACCTAAGAGCATCGCGTTCCTTCCCGTTTGTTTCTAAAGTATTGAAGACAAACCTGATAGAGATCGCAACGAAAGCAATGCTGAATGTGCCTTTCGAAAAGCCGGACAAGTCATTGTTTGAATTGGATTATGTGGGAGTTAAAGCGCCGCAATTTTCCTTTCACCGCCTCTTAAATGCTGACCCTGTTAGTGGTGTTGACATGGCATCGACAGGTGAAGTGGCCTGTATTGGGGAGAATTTCTACGAAGCATTGCTGAAATCGATGCTGTCTGTGGGATATCGCATTCCAAAGAAGAGCATCCTGATCTCTTCGGGACCAACACGCGGCAAAGTAGAATTGCTCGAAAGTGCCCGAATGCTGAAAGAGCGCGGTTTTACAATATATGCAACAGGCGGAACGCACAACTTCTTCCAGGAAAATGGCGTAGAAACCGAGCAGGTGTTTTGGCCCGACGAAGATAAACAGCCCAACACGCTCGATCTGATCAAAAACAGGAAAGTTGAAATGGTGATTAATATCCCTAAAGATCATACTACCAGGGAAATATCAAATGGTTACAACATCCGCCGTAATGCAATCGATTTTAATATCCCGTTGATTACCAACGCCAGGGTCGCAAGTGCATTTATCTATGCGATCTGTAAACTTGATATGAATGATATTTCGATTAAGGCATGGAATGAATATAAGTAGTTAAAATAACCACGTATAGAAAGTAGCTAAACTTGTTATTGGCACTTTCTTCCAAAATCAAAAAGAGGATGTCGTTGCTGGCATCCTCTTTATTGTAATAACTAACTGATCGGATTTAAACCAATCCTTGCTCTCGCATCGCACATGCTACTTTAAGGAATCCACTAATATTGGCTCCCTTCACATAATTGATGTAACCATCAGGTTCTTTTCCGTTTTCAACACATGCTTCATGGATGTTAACCATGATTGACTGCAGTTTAGTATCCACCTCTTCTGAACACCATTTAGTGCGCATCGAGTTTTGCGACATCTCAAGACCCGAGGTGGCTACACCTCCTGCATTTGCAGCTTTTCCGGGACCATACAGGATTTTATTCTGAATAAAAACATCTACCGCCTTGGCTGTTGATGGCATATTTGCACCTTCAGCTACACAAATACAACCATTGGCAATCAAAGTATTGGCATCGTCTCCATGGAGTTCATTCTGCGTAGCACATGGCAATGCGATATCACATTTCACACCCCATGGACGTTCGTTTTCGAAGTATTTGGCACCTGGATATTCGTCAACATATTCTTTGATACGGCCTCGCATCACATTTTTAAGTTCCATCACGAAAGCCAGTTTCTCAGTCGTAATTCCGTCCGCATCATAGATATAACCGTTTGAATCAGACATTGTCACCACCTTACCACCTAATTGAGTTACTTTCTCAACAGCATATTGCGCAACATTACCAGAACCCGAAATGACCACCGTTTTGCCGGCAATAGAATCGCCTTTTGTCTTCAACATCTCCTGTGCAAAGTAGGTTGTACCATATCCTGTAGCCTCAGGCCGCATTAAACTTCCGCCCCAGTTGCACCCTTTTCCGGTAAGTGTACCTGTAAACTCGTTCCGAAGCCTTTTATATTGCCCGTACATGTAACCTATTTCGCGGCCACCAACACCAATATCTCCGGCAGGAACATCAGTATCCGGACCAATATGTCGCTGAAGTTCTGTCATAAACGACTGACAGAAACGCATTACTTCATTATCTGATTTTCCTTTTGGACTGAAATCGGAACCTCCTTTACCGCCACCCATTGGCAAAGTAGTCAAACTGTTTTTAAGGACCTGCTCAAATGCGAGGAATTTTAGAATACTTAGATTAACAGATGAGTGAAAGCGCAAACCTCCTTTATAAGGTCCAATAGAGCTGTTCATTTGCACACGGTATCCTTTGTTTATTTCTACATCACCGCGGTCATTCAACCAGGGAATCCTGAATAGAATGACTCTTTCAGGTTCTGCCATCCGCTCAAGAATTTTCAACTTGGTATAAACCGGATTCTTCAAAAGAAACGGCGCCAGACTTTCGACGACTTCGCGAACTGCCTGATGAAACTCTTTCTCGTGTGGATTTTTGGCTATCAGATTTGCCATAAAATTCTCAATGTACAATTCTACTTCGTTGCTCATAATTTAATAAATATTGCAGATTATTTTATATTACAATTTTACACTTTTTTATCGTATTTTGATATTATTTATCACTTTAAATTGACATTTATTTATGATTTTATTTTATTTTGACATTTTGTATATCATTATAATATATTTGATTTCAATATCTATTAAACAGATTTGATTTATTAACCATTTGATCGCGATTCGCCTCTTATCTTGTCAATTTGACAAGATTCGAATATATGGGTCAATAATTCCGTAGAATTTTCATATTCATTACCGGTCAAATGATGAAGTGCTTGCTACGAGATCTCAAGAACAATTCTGTCATTTACAACATCGTATGTGAAACAAAAGTATTTTCTGCATGTTGTAATTAAAAACGAACAAATGAAGATTCTCCTTACCGGAGCAACAGGATATATTGCACAACGGCTATTGCCTGTTTTACTGCAGAATGGCCATCAGGTAATTTGTTGCGTCCGCGACAAATCGAGATTTAATTTTGAGCGGTATTCCTGGCTCAATCTCACTGTGATTGAAGCAAACTTTCTTGACGAACAAACATTGGATCAGATTCCCGAAGATATTGATGCTGCTTATTATCTGATCCATTCAATGTCAACCAATATCGGTGATTTTGCCAAAATGGAAGATGTATCGGCCCGAAATTTCAGATCCCGGATCGAGCAAACCCATGCAAGACAAGTTGTCTACCTTAGTGGAATTACCAACGAAAAGAAATTATCGAAACATTTGATTTCCCGAAAGAATGTTGAAGATATTTTGAAATCAAAGAAATACGCCCTCACCACGCTAAAAGCCGGTATTATTATCGGATCAGGTAGTGCCTCCTTCGAAATTATCCGCGATCTGGTAGAGAAACTCCCGCTGATCATCGCTCCCCGCTGGCTTAATACGCACTCCCAACCGATTGCAATCAGGAATGTGATCGACTATCTGATGGGGGTACTGAACAACAAACCGACTTATAACAACAGCTATGATATAGGCGGTCCAGAAGTTCTGACTTATAAAGAGATGATATTACAGTTTGCTAAAGTCAGGGGGCTAAAACGAAGGGTATGGATAATACCTGTTATGACACCTCGATTGTCGTCCTATTGGCTCTATTTCGTTACATCCACCTCCTATTCTTTGGCCAGCAATCTCGTTAATAGTATGAAAGTGGAAATTATTTGTGGTGAAAACCGGCTAAATGATTTGGTAAGTGGAATTCATTTAATTGGATACAAGAAAGCCATTAAACTCGCTTTCGGAAAAATTGAACAGAACCAGGTCGTGTCGAGCTGGAAGGATGCGCTCACAAGTATGACACTAAATAAAGGAATATCAAATCACATACAGGTACCAGTAAATGGCTGCTTTACAGATATTAGGCAGATGAAAATAGAAGATAGTAATAGGGTATTGCAAAATATCTGGTCTATTGGTGGAACGCATGGCTGGTTCTATGGCAATTGGTTATGGAGAATCAGAGGGATTATGGACAAGATGGTAGGAGGAGTCGGTCTGCGTCGTGGACGGAAAAATCCGACTGAATTATTCGCAGGTGAATCGCTTGATTTCTGGCGCGTTTTACTGGCAGATAAAGAGGAGAAAAGATTGCTTCTTTATGCAGAGATGAAACTCCCCGGAGAAGCATGGCTTGAATTTAAAATAACGAAGAATAATGAATTAATACAGACTGCAACATTCAGACCTTTAGGTGTTTGGGGGCGCAATTACTGGTATGCCGTTCTTCCGTTTCATGGATTTATTTTTAAAGGCATGATCAACAACATCGCAAAAGCATAATTTTATCAATCAGCAATGAAATCAATCAAAGTTTTAATCACACTTCTTATCTGCCTTTTAATTCCGTTGGCTGTTGGCGGAATATCAGGTTTCGCCACAGCTACGGGTATTACCGACTGGTATGTAACATTGAATAAACCGTCGTTTAATCCACCCAACTATCTCTTTGCTCCTGTCTGGACCACGCTCTACACGCTAATGGGAATTTCGCTATTTATAATCTGGCGGTCACCGGAAGGGCGAAACAGAAACAATGCACTGGTCATCTTTGCCATACAAATAACACTTAATTTTTTCTGGAGCTTTTTATTCTTTAAATTTAACCTTCTCGGACTGGCACTCGTCGAAATCGTTCTGCTTTGGACAACCATCCTTCTGATGATTATAATCTTTAAGCGTATCAGCAAACTGGCTGCATTTCTCCAGATTCCATATCTGCTTTGGGTCTCCTTTGCCACAATTCTAAACGCTGCCATCTGGTTTTTAAACTAATAACAATCTAATCTCTAACTTTTCCCACAGGAAATATATCCATGCCAGTTTACACAAAACACGAAACACTGAAGATTCCTTCTACAATTGAAAAGGTTTGGGATTTCATCTCTTCACCTCAAAATTTAAAGCGGATCACACCCGAATACATGGGTTTTGATATCACTACCAAAAACCTTCCTGAAAAAGTGTACGCCGGTATGATCATCAGTTACACTGTCAGTCCGTTACTCGGAATTAAGATGAGATGGGTTACGGAAATCACACATGTGAGTGAACTCAAGTATTTTGTTGATGAACAGCGAATTGGCCCGTATAAAATGTGGCACCACCAGCACATTATCGAGAACGTTGAAGGTGGCGTACTTATGACTGACATTGTTGATTATCAGCCACCAATGGGACTTGTGGGTGCAATCGCGAATCAATTGGTTATAAAGAAACAACTCAATGAAATTTTCGCATTCAGAACCAGGAAGCTGGAAGAATACTTCGGGAAATTCTGAAATATTTAACAACTAATCCAGTCATCATCTGCAAAATTGAATCACACTTAGATTATTTTACTTTCAAGACTCAAGCATTTGACCAGAGATACCTATCTTTACGTTTTTGCTGACCATCAAACTTCTTTTTCAATTAGACGCTTCAGAATGAAACATCATTATCGTACCACCTTGTTTGTAATTGTAACTTCATTCCTATTGAGTCAGAGTGCTTATGGCCAGGACAATAAGCCTGTAAATATTTTAAATTATAAATACGCTAAGCCCGGTGAAGGCGTCGTTCGGATACTAACTTACAATGTCAGAAACGGCCGAGGAATGGACGAAAAAACTGACTACGAACGAGTTGCTGATGTTATCAATTCCATTCATCCGGAAGTCGCAGCGTTACAGGAACTCGACAGCATCACCACACGTAGCAATGGTGTTGATGTGTTGAAAGCCATC
>JANXZJ010000016.1 GCA_025355585.1 Mariniphaga sp.
GTCTGAAGCCTGCCAAAAATCCAGAAAGATCAAATTACGGTTTGGTCAGAGAAATATGACGAAAAAAAATTAAAAAAAACGAATTTTTAGAACCTCCCTTAAATTGATATTAATGGTTAAATAAAGGTTTTCTGACAGAAAAGAATAAGTACAAGATAAAAAGATATTAGACAATGTTAATAGAGGTCTTGATTTTATATGACACAAAACACCAATAACATAGTGGAGAAGAGAGAAACTGCAATATTGGTTTTTATTTATAACCGGCCCGATTTCACTATTCAAATCTTTAAACAGCTTGAGAAACTTAAACCAGCTAAACTGTATATTGCTTCGGATGGTGCAAAAAACGAGAAGGAACGTACGATAATTGAAGAATCCCGCTCAATTTTCAATACAATAAGCTGGGAGTGTGATGCGAAATATAACTATTCCGATCGCAATATAGGATTGAGGAAACGTATTGTCAGTGGAATTGATTGGGCGTTTAAGGAGGAAGAACAATTAATTATTCTGGAAGATGACTGTCTTCCGCATCCCGATTTCTTCCCTTTCTGCGAAGCAATGTTGGGAAAGTATAAGGAAAATGAACGGATAATGACAATAAATGGTTGCAACCTGAACCCATCTATCTCATTAAATAATAAGGAAACTTACTTCTATTCAAGATATGCAAATTCATGGGGGTGGGCTACCTGGCGGAGCGCATGGCAGCACTTTGACAGCGAATTATCCGGCCTTAAAAATCCAGAGATGAATAGCATACTAAAATCGCATTTTACCTCCCCGATAAGGACTACTTTATATTGGAAATACAAACTCAATGAAGTAAGATCGAACCGGATCAATAGTTGGGCTTTTCGTTGGATGTTTACATTATTTGTGAATAAAGCGTTGGCCATTGTACCTCGTAATAATCTTATACGTAATATTGGATCAGACTCGAGAAGTACAAATACCAAAGGTAAATTGCATTTTATGAATATACCAATGTCAGGCATAAATGTTACTGATATTGTGGACCCTGCGGATGTTTATCCTGATAATATTTACGATAGCTGGGTCGAAAATAGTATTTACAGCAAATCATTTAAGTTCCGCCTGAATTGGATCATTAGAAAGATATTTTTTCAACCCTGAAGATTGGGAATATTTATTACCTTCACCTACTATACCTAATTATGGAATCGTATTTCAAAATGCCAATACTTTTTTTGATATTCAACAGACTGGACGTTACCCAGCAAGTATTTGATCAGATTAAGAAAATCAAACCAAAACACTTATATGTTGCTGCAGACGGGCCTCGGAAAAATAGTGCTTCCGATATCTTGGACTGCAAAAAAACGAGGGCTGTAATAGAACAAATTGATTGGCCTTGTGAATTGAAAACTTTATACCGAACTGAAAATTTAGGTTGTGGCTTTGCTGTATGTTCTGCAATAAGTTGGTTCTTCGAGCAGGTTGAGGAAGGTATAATTCTTGAAGATGATTGTTTACCAGACATCAGTTTTTTTCAATTTTGCAGTGAATTACTGGTTAAGTATTCTGATGACAAAAGCATTTATCTGATATCAGGTACGAATTTGCAAAATGGTCATCAACGTGGTAATGCGAGTTATTATTTTTCAAATTATCCTATTACATGGGGTTGGGCAAGTTGGCGAAGAGCCTGGAATCAATTCGATTATGATTCACCAGATGCTGATAAATCATTCAAATCTGATTCTTTAGATCCTATTTTTCAATCAGGTCAGGAGAAAATGTATTGGCGTAATAAAATACGAAAGGTAAAATCGGAGAAGAAAAATATTTGGGACTATCAGTGGTTTTATGCTATATGGAAAAACAAAGGGATGGGCATTACCCCAAATATTAACCTGGTAACAAATATCGGATTTAGGAATAATGCAATGCATACTGCATTAAGGGATTCAATAAGAGAGCCGTCTACGACAAATTCAATTCATTTTCCATTAATTCATCCGGATAAAGACATTAATCATCTTGCTGATCAGTATGCATTTAAAAATGCATTCAGCCATTCTTTCTCCAGACTTTTTCGTTTGCTTAGGGAAAATGGCATCCTGAATATATTGAAGTACATGATGCATAAATTATCAAATAAAAAATAAATCCTATTAGTTGTTAATTGTATGGCTAATTTGATAAAAAATATCAGAGATCTGTTTCTGAAATTTGTGATATGGCGTAAGTACACTATTGGCAACAATTTCCATGCAGGAAGAGGTGTATTCCTTTGGGCAAAAAATACAATTACAATTGGAGACAACTTCTATGTTGGTAAATATTCGATCATTGAATGTGATGCTCAGATAGGTGACAATGTAATTATGGCAAACCATGTATCTCTGATAGGCCGTTATGATCATCATTATCAGCAGTTGGGAACTCCAATTCGTTTGGCAAGTCAGATAAGGGACAAGGATTACAACTGGAAAGGCTTAGATCAAAAAATAGTTGTTGAAGATGATGTCTGGATTGGTTTAGGTGCAATCGTTTTGGGAGGTGTGAAAATACAAACTGGAAGTATTATAGCTGCTGGTTCAGTAGTGACGAAGGATGTTGATTCATATTCAATTTACGGCGGAAATCCGGCAAAGAAAATTAGCAATCGCTTTGATTCTGAAGAACAGCTACGTGAACATATAATACTTACACAAAAAAAATACTGGAAGTAGTTTGTAAATGCTTAAATTATTTCAATTACATAATCAACCTATAAATCAATTATCAAGTTTTAAAAAACTTCTGATCAGCACACTCAATGCCCACTCTTATAATATCGCTCAAACAGACGCTCTTTTCGAAGAAGCCCTGTTGAAAAGCGATGTTTTGATTCCTGATGGTATAAGCGTGGTATGGGCAGCTAAATGGCTATCGCGTAATGCAGAGACAAGTCATGCCTTGTCTCTGCGAAAGATTGCCGGTGCTGATGTGTTCTTTTACGAGATGGCAAGGGTGGAAAAAATTGCGGGTAAATGTTTCTTTTTAGGCAGTAGCGAAACAACCTTGGGAAAGATAAAGGATCGTGCATTTATAGAATACCCTCATATCAAGGTTGAATGCTATTCGCCACCTTATAAACCGGAATTTACAGCAGAAGATAATAAGGCCATGCTTGAAGTTATTAATGCCTTTCAACCCGATGTTTTGTTCATCGGGCTGACAGCACCTAAACAGGAAAAGTGGGCTTATCAGTATTTTAATCAGTTGATGGTTGGTCATGTTTGCTGCATCGGCGCGGTATTTGATTTTTATGCAGGTACGGTTAAACGCGCACCTCAATGGATGATTAAAATCCACATGGAGTGGTTCTGCCGTTTAATCAAAGAACCCAGCCGTATGTGGCGCAGGTACCTGGTTGGGAATACGAAGTTTATTTGGGCGGTGGTGAAGGAGAAATGGGGGCACTGAACTGTTCGGGGGATTGCTTCGCTCGCAATGACTGCTGCGTTTTAACAAACACACACACAATGAAATACCTGCTTTTTATCTGTATAACCCTTCTTTCGTTAGCCGTCATGGCACAGGAACGAGACTCGTCGAAGACTGACTTCGAAGTTCGTTTCAACTCATATGCTTCATCGGGAAAGGATCTTCCTTTTTGGTTCACATCGAATCAAAACGGTGCTTTTATATCTGAAAATGGTTATTACCAGCTACTAAGGTTAGGGTTTGCCCATGCACAAAGCGAAAACCTGACAAAAAAATGGGATTTCACCTATGGCACAACGATGATCGCAGGCGTTGGCAATCAGGCAGATCTTCAACTCAATCAATACTGGTTCGGTGCCCGTTATAAATGGCTTAAAATTAAAATAGGAGCCAGGAACGATAGTATCCGTTTTGCCGGACTTTCGCATACAAACGGCAATATGATGTGGTCGGGGAATGCACGTCCCTTGCCAGGTATTACCTTCTCCACGAATGGTTATGTACCACTCTTTTCGAAGTTAAAATGGCTCACCTTCAGGGGGCTTTACGAGGAGAATTTTCTGGTAGATCAGCGCGATATGACCAATGCGATGCTGCATCATAAATACCTCTTTGCCAAGGCAACGATCACAAACTGGAGTTTTAGCTTTGGATTGGATCATTGGGTCTACTGGGGCGGGACATCGAGGTACCATGGCAGTACGCCAGGATTTGAATATTATCCAAGGTATGTTCTTGGTTTAAGAGGCGGGAAGAATTCATCGGCCTCGGATATCGCAAATAAGGCAGGAAATTCAATCGGGATGTATGCGCTGGAGGTGGAGAAAAATTTCCGAGGGAACATCCTCACTTTCTATTGGAACCATCCCTTCGAAGACCAGTCGGGACTTGAGCTGGCCAACTTTCCGGACGGGCTTTGGGGGTTGAATTTCAAGGGCAAAAAAAGGTCTGCGTTTGTCAGCGATATCGTCTATGAATTTATGACCACACTCGACCAAAGCGGTAGCACTCACCTTGTACCAACCAGTGTTCCGGGTGTTAATACGGGCCGGGGTCGTGACAATTACTTTGCGCTCGGAGTCGGTGTTTCCGATTGGTTTTACTCATCAGGTCACGTCTTTCACAATAAGATGATGGGCACGCCCCTGTTTATTCCTGTGATCGGCGAAGACGGTCTTTCCAAAGGGTTTGACAATACAAGGATACAAATGCATCACTTCGGTATTGGCGGCACACTCGTTGAACGTCTGACCTGGCGGTCGATGCTGACCTGGTCGCGCAGCTATGGAACCTACGAAAAAAGTTATCCTGAACCACTCAGCGAATTCTCGTGCCTTGGCGAATGTCGTTACCAGTTTATTGATCTCCCCTTAAGTCTTAACCTTGGCGTGGCCGGCGATGCGGGAGAACGTTTCCAAAAAAAAGTGGGCGGATACGTGGGGATGAGCTGGAAATTTTAAAGTAATTACGCATTTTTACATCGCCAAATCGGTTCATTGTCAAATTGCCCAATGATCAAATGCCTGATTTTTAACCTTCTTAATATTTGTCTTTATAAAACGAGCATGGCACAAATACCGGAAAAGGAGATTTATAAACTCATGTGAGTTCCATGAGTGTGTACCTGGATTGCAATGAGTTATGCTCTTTGATCCAAAAAACATACTGCAACTTAATAGTAAAACATACGAATGAAACGAGCATGGCACAAATGCCGCAAAAGGAGATGTATAAACTCATGCGAGTTCCATGAGTGGATAAGTGGATTGCAAGGAATTATATTCTCTGATCCAAAAGATTTACCGCAACTTAATAGTAAAACATACGAATGAAATCACGTGAGACAGAACTCGCATTTCTATATCTCTTTTTTGATATAATTATCCTGAACCTATCAATTCTCTTTATGGGTTGGTTCAGCTTTACAGTTTCATTGCGCGATTTTCGCGAAATCGGGATGTACCTGTTACAAGGCAATCTTTCAGTTATTATTACCTATCTTATTTTTTCTAAATCGAACCTCTTTCTGAGCTACAGATTTAAAACAAGGATATCACAGATCAGCAAACAAACATTGATATTCTTTGCCATTTCTGTTGGGGTCTCTTATCTGCTTGTTTCATTCCGCTATTCAAGGTTTTTTTTAGCTGAATATATGGTGCTGTTTTTTGCTGCTAAGATTCTTTTCTTCTGGTTACTTTTCAAATACCTTAAAGTGAATATCTATAAGGGTTTAAATACCAAATCTGCCATTATTGTCAACTTAAATGATACATCACGCGCACTCCGGAATATAATGGAAAACAATCTGATGATGGGATACCGGTTTATGGGATTTGTCGATGATTCCGGTGCTGAACATACTGATTTATTAGGTCATCCCGATGATTTGGGTTTGCTGATCGATCAACATCACATTGAAATTGTATTTGTTACCATGTCCGTATTCTCCCAGGAAAACAGGTTGAATGAATACTCCATGATATGTAACAGTAAAGGTGTCAATCTGCGGTTTGTTCCCGAAAATCAGTCGTTGTTCAGATCGAAAATCAACATGAAATCGGTTCGGGGACTGGAACTGATCAACCCGCAGGAAATTCCAATGGACAATTTATTCTCACGTGTTTCTAAAAGAATGTTTGATCTGGTAATTTCGTTATTAAGCATTTTATTCCTGTTCAGCTGGTTATTCCCAATCCTTATTCTCCTGATTAAACTGGGTTCAAAGGGTCCCGTCTTTTTTGTTCAGGAACGGACCGGCATTAATAACAGGATCTTTAAGTGTATTAAATTCAGGAGTATGAAGGTGAATGTTTATGCCAATATCAAACAAGCTACTGCTGACGACAGCCGTATTACACCATTCGGTCATTTCATTCGTAACACACACCTGGATGAATTACCACAGTTCTTCAATGTGATCATGGGTGATATGTCGGTTGTAGGCCCGCGCCCTCATATGCTGAAACACACTGAAATTTATTCGGGACTTATTAAATACTACCTGGCACGTCATTATGTGAAACCTGGAATTACCGGTTGGGCACAGGTCAGCGGTTATTGCGGAGAAACGGATGAGCTGTGGCAAATGGAAAAGAGGGTTGAATACGATATGTTTTACATCAAAAACTGGACGTTATTATGGGACATCAAAATTATATGGAACACGCTTTTTGGGGGTAAAAGCCAAAGAACGATTAAGAAATTACTGCAACGGGCCGCAATCTGAGTAAATAAAAAAAGGATACTAAAGGTTTCTTCGATGCAAACGACAAAGCCCGGTGACGAATAATCACCGGGCTTTGTCGTTCATTTCTTTCACGTTATGCTTTAAATTCCCACGGTAACCCCAGGATTTAACACTGAATATTTTTTAAAAACCAATTTTCCCCAGGTTATAGTTTAGCCGCAAATACGTGAAATTATAGATCTCAAAAATATTCATTACTGCTACTTCTTTACCATTCAGGTCTTTTGAAACCACATGAACTCCATCAAGATTGTCGGTAGTTACTGACCGGAAGGTGCTGCCTAACATTAATTTTATTTTTTCATTTAGCGAAACGGATATCCCTGCATCTAAAGCATACGACAATTTGATATAAGAACTGCCATCAGGGTAAAATTTCTTTTTATCAATAATTTGCGTCATTCCAAAACCGGTTTTCATAAATAAGTGCCATACATCTTCAGCATCACCAGGAAGCATTATTTGATTCAGATTAAATGCCGCCATTAAGTCAATTTGGTTGATCTGGCTATTATAAGTCAACGGAATCTGGTGCCCTCCTGAAATTGATGGCAATGGAAATATATCGTTCCATCTTCCGTCGAGGCGGGTATTTAGCCAGTTCATTTCGATTCCAAGGGAAGGAGAAAAATTTCTCACCACAGCTATAGCAATACCAGGATTTGCATTGTTGTGCCAGTAGTTGAACTTGTTGTAATTAAGAGCCGTGGTAGGACTCAAAGAAGTCAAAAACGAGGAGACACCCGTCGAAATCCCGATCTCCCAGGAGGAAGTGTAACCAACGCCTCTTAATCGGTAGCCCTGAGCGGAAGCGCATGTGAACAGTAAAAAAACGAGCATTTGCGTGAAGACGATTCTCATAATAATATAGATTCAATAATAAATTAATATCATCTGCATATTTTTATTAGTCATACGGACAATATCGCACTTATGTTTCAAATCCAAATTATATTAAATGTCTATGATAAGGCACAATTTACTTTAAATCGTCCTAAAATTCTATATTTTAATGTTTTGATCTTAGCCGAGGTTCGAAAATGATTTTTACACGTCAACAATTTGTTTTTTAATGGTGTGATGAAAGACCCGGAATCGTTTCATTCGTTTTGCGGGGGGCAGAATCTTGTGTGTTTCATGAATCCTGGTACAAGGTGGATGGATTTAAATTTGTCCGGATACTTTTATGATTTGTCAATTGCCGTTGCTGAAAGTGACAGTGTTAAACCCATAAATGCCGGGATTAACTTTGTTTTAAAAGCTGAGTGGAAGATTGCACCCTGGCTTGAGCGGATTTGCCTTTAATACCTGGGGTAATTCCGATGTTTTGCCCATTTATCATTCCATGTCTCGGTAAGACGCATATTGAGCCAGCTCAATTCCCATATTTTTCATGACAGAAAATCCGATACCCGGGTTTATTTCAGGATGCCAATAATTGATTAATTTGTCAGGCGTACCTGATTCAGGATTAGCCAAGGTCGCAAAAGTCGAGATGCCTCCTGAAAGTCCAATTTCCCATGGTGAGATACGTCAGGTTCATAAAGTGCCTGTGATTTGATCACCGGCAAAAACAAAAATGGAGTATCCCAAAGGCGATATCTCGTTTTTGCACTGTATCAATGCCATAGGAAACAAGTTTACCGATCCGGCAGCTTCGGGGCCACAATCAGTTCCGGCACAGTTCAGCGCATCCAGGATTCATGGCGAAAAACTACAGATGAAATAGACATGACTAAAAAGTCACAAACCGGAGATGAGAATATCATTATGGCTATTCCATATGACCTTTAAAAAATAATTTATTCACATTTGAAACTCACTTTTGACCTCAGATAGGATCTTATAATATCTATTTTACCGGTTCTGTGACGTGTGGTTTGGGTAATTGGATTTTATAATGATTGCTGCTGGCTACTAGTGTCTGCTCCCGATACATCGGGAGCAGACTCGCATACTAAAAAAATCTGGAGTCATTTTAATTATTAAAGGATTAGGGTCAAATAGTTAGCACTATCATACCAGCTGTCCCGACGCATCGGGACCAATAACCAGCTGCTCATTACTTAAACTATTTGAAAGTTGTTTGCAAAATGTACCCACACAATCAGTTATAGAGCCAATTTTTCTTACTTTTGGGAATAACGAAATTCTAATATTAAATTGACTATGAAGAAACAAATATCAATTTTTGCAGGTATGCTTCTAATTGCTAATGTGTTATTCAGCTGCACCGAAAAGCAAAATGTATTAACAGACCAGGAAAAGCTGGACGGATGGAAGCTTTTGTTCGACGGACAAAGCCTGAACGGGTGGAAAAATTATAACGAAGCTGGTATCACAGGTTGGTCCGCGCAAGATGGAAATCTGGCATCCAGCGGTACCGGGAGTGATTCTACAGGATACATTATCACAGACAAGAAGTATGACAACTTCGAACTGGCTTTCGACTGGAAAATTGCTGCCGAAGGAAACAGCGGTGTAATGTACCATGTCACCGAAAGCAAAAAATTTAAAACGCCTTATAAGACAGGTCCTGAATACCAATTGCTTGATGATATTGGTTTTCCGCAGAAAGTAGAAAACTGGCAATTGACCGGTGCTGATTATGCGATGCATGTTGCTGATACGACCGCCAAAAAACTTAAACCGGTTGACGAGTGGAATACTTCCCGGATTATTTTCAACAATGGTCATGTGGAACATTGGCTCAACGGTAGCAAAATTGTTGACTTTGAAGCGTGGACACCCGAATGGTTTGCGTTGAAAAACAGTGGGAAATGGACTTCAGCTCCCGAATATGGTCTTTCGGAAACCGGATACATTTCATTGCAGGATCATGGAAGTAAGGCATGGTTTCGCAACCTGAAAATCAAAGAACTTCCCAAAACAGCAAAGCCAAAAGTCGCTCTTTTTAATGGAGTTGACCTTGCCGGATGGATTGCATACGGAACAGAGAAATGGTTTGTACAGGATAGTTTGTTGGTCTGCGAAAGTGGTCCGGACAAAGGATATGGCTATTTTGCTACCCAACAGTATTACAAGGATTTTGACCTCACGGCCGATTTCAAACAGGTATCGAACGGAAACAGCGGTATTTTCTTCCGCTCAACCGTTGAAGGTACAACAGTTTCAGGCTGGCAGTGTGAAGTGGCACCCAAAGGAAGTGATTCAGGAGGTATCTACGAATCGTATGGTCGCGGATGGCTGCACCAGATCCCCGACAGTCTGGAGAACATCCTTAAAGTCGGTGATTGGAATACAATGCGTGTCAAAGTGGTTGGTCCGGAAGTGACAACATGGCTTAATGGTACGGAAATGACGCACCTGACTGATTCATTGATTGGCGCTACCAACGGACGTATTGCACTTCAAATCCACGATGGTGGTGGCATTAAAGTTCAATGGAAGAATCTTGTTATTCAACCGCTTTAGTCTTAAAAAAGTTTTCTCTACCGTTTTTTCTGTTGGTAGTTTAAAATGAGATAATTGCCACCAATTCACGGAAACACCAAATTTCACCAAAATGATTATAACAAAGCCTTGGTGATATTTGGTGTCTTGGAGACTTGGTGGCATTTTTTATTCTCAATTTTTGGGACTTATCTTTTTAAATCTATTTCGAATACAATGAGATCATTGACAATTTTCTTTCTTTTTTCTATTATAAGCCTGAACACAATGGCACAACTCAAATTCATCGCCCACCGCGGGGCATCTTATTATGCACCAGAGAATTCCTTGGCTGCCATTCAGCTCGCCTGGGAATTGGGTGCCGATGGTGCTGAATGCGATATACAACTGACCAAAGATAACCAGATCGTTTTGTGGCACGACGGCAATACCGAAAGGTTAACCGGACAAAAACTTGAAGTTGCAAAGTCCGATTATTCCGAACTGATTAAGTTTGAGATCCGTCTAAGTCCAACTAATTCAACCTATTTTGAAGGGCAACATATTCCGTTGCTGAAAGATGTATTGAAAGCTACTCCGAAAGGGCAGTTGCTTGTGATTGAAATTAAATGTGGGAATGAAATATTTCCTGAACTTCAGAAAGTGATTAAAGAATACTGGAAAACTGGGAGCATTGCCTTTATTGGATTCAACTTTGAAACTATTTGCATGGCAAAAACCAACTTTCCGGAAGTTCCCTGCTATTATCTGTCTTCATCAAAAGAAGATGTGTTGAAGCGGATTCCAGACATCAAAAAGAATAAACTTGATGGTGTTGACCTGAATTCAAAAATTATTGACCAGCAATTGGTTGACGAACTTCAGAAAGCCAATGCTGAAATCTGGTGCTGGACAGTGGATGCTGTTGATGAAGCAATTCGCATGAAGAATCTTGGAATACAAACAATCACGACAAACAGGCCAACCTGGCTGAAGGAACAGATGTAATTTCTTGATTCTAAATAAAAAAGGATCAAACTGAATTTTAACAGTTTGATCCTTTTTTGTTATCTGAAATTTATTTCACAATTTTCAATATTCGAATAAACCTGCATCAATAAATTGACCTCCCACGGTTTGATGACAATGTACGGCAATTGTATTTTTACCGGTATGCAGAACGTCCTTCACCATTTTATCCGGGAGAATAGGTTCGTATCTGCCTGAAAACCCGCTGATTGATCCGCATAGTATTCCATTGATATAGACTTCAGCATCTTCGTCGTAACGAATCGAAATTCCAAGTTTCTTGGCGGAAACCTCTTTGATATCGAATACCTGTCGGATCCAGATATCTGAAGTTTTCCATTCC